>JBJTFZ010000050.1:0-3604 GCA_046093685.1 bacterium | reverse complement strand
GATTTGCCACCATCCGTGGACCTATGAATACCGCCCAATGCAGTTGCAACATAGAGTTCATCTTGTTGTGTATTGGAATAATCCATTGCAAGTGAATACACATATTCAAATGCACCGTCCCAACTTTGGGGTGTTTTTGTTCTTGACCCGACAAGCAATTCCCAAGATTCACCGTAGTCCGTACTTGCATAAATTCCATCACCATTCAAATCCGATGAATTTCCATGAAATTCTCCGGTCCCGGCATACCATCGAGATTCTTTGCCCGCCCTTCTATCTTGAATGATGGATGTCACACTTTGCAATTGATCATTGCGTAATGTTTTTTTCCAAGACAATCCTTGATCTGTTGATTTGAATATTCCACCTGACACAGCACCTGCTATCATGATGTTTTCATTACGAATGTCAATGGCAAATCCTCTTGTTCTTCCACCAACATTATTCGGCCCGGCAAACATCCATCCTTGTTCGTTTAATAGTGATTCAGAATACTGTTTTTTATCTTTCTTAAAACGATGCGCGAACTCCAATTCAAGAGCTCTACTGTTTTTTGGTATTTTACCTGTGATGGGATCTGCAAGCAACATATTCATGTATCGCTCGCGAGGTCCGATTTCAAGGGCATTGAGATCTGATGACTGTTGTTGAACGCCAAGAATGAAGTATAACAAACCGGCAATACATGCGAGGGTAAGAAGGATAGTTTTCATGTGCGCATGAGTAGTGAGTATGATTCCGCTTCCATCAAGAAATGCTGTGCAATCGCTGATGAACAAGGCGATTCAATGTCCATTCTCTCAGGATGCCATTGAACTCCAAGAAAGAAGGGTTTTCCGGTGGGATCTGCCCATTCTATTGACTCTATAACTCCATCGGGTGCATAAGATGTGGCAGCAAAATCCGTTGGGACTCGTAAAATGGATTGATGATGTGCGCTATTGACAATTGATGTATCCGATTTGATCAACTTATGGAGCAAAGTCCTTGGTTCAATCATGATCTGATGGAATGAATCATGACCATCGATTTTCCCATGTTGCTGATGATTGTTGATATCCTTTGGAATGTCCACAACCAAACTTCCACCGTGCTGAACAGCAAAAAATTGTTCGCCTCTGCATATTGCCAAAATTGGAATTCGAAGTCTTAATGACAATTCACGAAGCTGTTCTTCTTTTTCATCTCTTTCAGGTTCAATGACGCATTCAGACAATCGATCCAGTTTTCCATATCTGGAAGGATGAATATCAGCACCACCGGTGAAAATGATTCCTGAACAAGATTTCAGGATTGTTTCATACTCTTCCGGTGCATGCTCATTCATGGCAATACATTTCACTGCGGAGAATGCGGAAAGCCATTCCTGATATTTGTTGGAGTTTTCAGTGCCTGATCTATGAGAAAGTGCAATGATCATTGTAATCGAGAATAGTGTGAACAAATATTGAGAATTCTATCCTTGAATTCCCTTTCACCTTCAATGCATATGAGCCGTATGGGACATATAACAACCGAAATCTTTCTATCTATGAATTGATCCGCAAAATTACGAAGCTTTACAGCATCTTTTTCCGTGATCAGTATTGTATCACAATCATGAGCTTGGGCTTCGTCACACAATGTTTGTACAAGGATATTTGTATATTCAGCGTGATCTGTGAACCACTTGAAATGCTCAACATGTATTCCATTTGAGATCAATGTTGATTCGAATCGTTCGGGATGCGCAATTCCTGCAATGGCCATTACTTTTGATGCCGAATCATAAGAGTTCTTCATTGATTCATGAAGAGGATAAGGGGTATCCATTTCGATTGCAACTCTGAGAAACAGTGCATTCTGTTTCATAAATGGACTCATTCGTGCTAGTGGAGTAGCATCAGTGCATACAATCACATCTGCTCTTTTGAGTGATTCAGGAGTTTCTCTCAGATGCCCGAAAGGCAATAGCGAATCTTGTAAGTCTCTTTCATTGATCAAAACAATATCTACATCCCGATAAATTTTTCTGTGTTGAAAGCCATCATCGATGAGTACACAAGTAGTGAATACATCTAAACTCTTGTATTTGGGTTGGCATGCAATCACGGTTGTGTAGTAACCAGATTGTGCATGTTGTAATACCTCGTCACCGGCATTTTCAGGTGTGATATCGTCCTGGACCTTACCTTCTCTCACTATGACTTTTTCACCTGTTCCTTTTCTTCCATAACCACTTGATAACAATGAAACCGGTATTCCTTGATTGTACATCAACTTTGCCAACATCAATGTGAACGGAGTTTTTCCGGTTCCTCCCGTGGAAATATTTCCAATACTGATTACGGGAAATCTAGAGTGTTTTTGTGAGATTAATCCCTTGTCATAGAGCATGTTTCTGATATGGACGATGACTCGGAATATCATTTCTGTTCCTGTAAACGAAGTTGTGATTCAAGAATGAGTGAAGAGATTGATTCTTGATCTATCGCTCTCGTAGAAGTTTCAATCAATGTATATGAAATGTGAATTCTTGTAAATGGCAATGGAAGTCTGAAATGATCCCAGCTCTTCTGAAAAACATGATAATGCTCCTCAGAAATATGGGCAAGATATAATGGAACCCCAGCTCGAATTGCCGCAACTACAGCTCCTGGTTTGAAAGTATGTCTTGGACCACGAGGGCCATCCGGTGTAATCAACAAAGTATGACCTTTACTGATATAATCCACCGCTTTAGCCAATGCCTCTTTCCCCGACTGAGAACTACTTCCACGAATTGTTTGAATGCCCCATGAATTCAATATATCGGACAATATCTCACCATCTTTGCTTCTGGATACCATTGCAATGGAATGTTTATGCTTATGTGCATGCCAACCAGCCAACATATGTTCATGCCAAAATGCTATCACACAAGGAAGATTCCCGGAAACTTGTTCTCCGGTGAATGTATATCTCCATGTTGAAGCCAAAATACGAAGCACTATTTTTCCTATAAACATTATCATGAATTGGTACCATTGCATACAATATCAGCGATGATCGAAGCGGCTTTCAAAGAAGCACCCGGACCTCCAAGCATATTACGGATTTCGGTGAATCCTTGGATTTGCTTTGTCCTATAATCATTGTCTTCAATTACTTTCAATATTTCTGGTAATATCACATTCGATTGTGCTTGTTGTTGAATAAATTCAGGAATCAATGATCTATTCAGTAAGATATTCGGTAGTGAAATCCACGGGAGAGTCACTTTTCTTTTGGAGATCATGTATGAAATGAAGGATGTAGCATAATATGAAATGAAAGGCATTCCATATAGTGCGGCCTCCAATGTGCTGGTTCCCATCTTGACACATCCGGCTCTTGCATTCTGCATAGTCTCTGAAGATGAAGAGGTTATGGTGAATCTATGAGCATCGGCTTTGTTGAATAGATCGCGCAAATGCTCAGGTATGCAAAAAACCGGTTTGTATCCATTTTCTGACAATGATTCTGCAATGGGAAGTAAAATCGGTAAATGATGCAGTACTTCTTGTTTTCTGGAACCGGGCATCATGCAGATGAGCGAAGGGTCCCTGTTGGGATTGATGTCTTTGAATTGAGGCCTATCCAATAA
>JBJTFZ010000049.1:0-2196 GCA_046093685.1 bacterium | reverse complement strand
GCCCAATACCGATGCTGAATGACATGATAATCCAATGAGAATAACTCGATCAATCATACCCAATCTTTTTACTCTTGCGAACTTGTTCTCGGGCTTTTCGGCTATTGTTGCAATTTCTGAACATGACTTGAATAGAGCTGGTTTATTTATTGTATTGGCTGGTTTATTCGATGTGCTTGACGGCACTATGGCAAGGCTCACTAAATCTACCAGTGAATTAGGAGTTGAATTGGATTCATTGTGCGATGCCGTTTCATTTGGAATTGCCCCGTCATTTCTGCTCTATTCCACAATATTTCATGAAATGGGTCCCACGGGTGTATTGATTTCATCACTTTCTGCCTTGGCAGGTGTGTATAGATTGGCTCGATTCAATGTACAATTGGCAGGGTTTGAGGATAAATTGTACTTTTCTGGGATGCCAATACCTTCCGGTGCACTCACATTGGTGTCATACGGTTTGTTTATAGCTCCGTCGGGTATCATTCCTCATGAATATTTAATACCAATCACATCTTTGTTGATTTGCATTGTTTCTTTGGCCATGATCAGCACGATCAAATTTGATAATATTCCAAGACCAACGATCAATTCCTTCAAGGAAAGACCCGTTATTTTCATCCTTGGATTGATTGCATTCATGATAACAGTGTTTAGCAAGGGTCAATATTTGTTCTATGTGATGAGTGGGTATTTATTGCTTGGTTTTGTGCGCGCAGGGATTGGGTTTATTTCAAAACCATTGATTACTGATGAAGAGAGAGATACCCTTGAAGACCCCGACGAGAACCCGTTTGATTTGTGATTTAACTATCTCCCCTCAAAGATCTTATCAATTCTCTTGATTTTCTCACAAATTGGGAAGTGGGAAATCTTACCAAAATGTCCGTAAGAACCGCAATGGCCTCTGCATTATGATGTTGTTCTATCATGATTTCCGCCATCATGAATAACATTGAATCTGTATACATGCTTTCCGGATAATTTAAAATAAATTTCTGAGCTTCGGAGAGGGATTCTTGAGGATTGAATGTTCGTAAAATCATGCAGGCTCTCATCTCGGCTTGCTCTCCCAGTTCTGTTCCTTTTGTTTGCAATGCGATTTCTCTATAGGCATTGACGGATTGTTGAAATTCTTTTTTTCTTTCGAGAAAGCGTGCTTTGCCCCATGAAATCAGTCCCGCTTGAAACTGTTTGTGTTGCTCAAGAAACAGTGATAATTCCAATGCATCATTTGCTATGTCCGATTCAGTCTTTCCTGCCAAACCAATAAGAATATTCTTGCATGAATCGATTTCGCCTTTGAACAGCATGATCTCTGCTCTCAAGAAATTAGCCTTGTCGGCCTCAGCAGGAAATGAGAATTGATACTGTTGTGCTGTTTTTGTGGACAGTTCAAGTGATTCATCCAATGAATTGAACATGATGTGCAGGTCCGCAAGTTGATTTGCTGCGGTTGCGCTTACTTGATATTGTGGGTAAGTCTGAACAATTCTTAGAAAAAGTTTTTTGGCCTCTGTCGGATTGCGAGCATTTGTAAGTTCAAGCATTGCAATTCTGTATAGACAATCTGCTATAAGCGTGCCCTGTGGTGATTGCGCTATGATGTCATAGTACCGATTAATGATCAATCGGACCTCTGCTTCATCAAGAGAAGACTTTGAAGATTGTAATCGCTGATCCATGGCTTTGGCATATCCATAGAGAGCTTGGGAAAAATGCGGGTTATTTTTGCCCCTGTCAAGGATGTTTCCATATGCCTTCATGGCAATGTCAAAAAGTCCGTCTTTCAGAGTAATCTCTGCAAACTCTAAAAGTTCTCTACCTTGTAACCCAAGTGTATTGTCTATCAGTAAAGCTTGAGCATATGCTTTGTCGAGTTGTTTGGTTTCACGAAGAAACCAAACATAAACCCGAGAAAATGAAAAGTCATTACTGGAATACTTAGTGAGTTCATTTTCGATTATTGATTGTGCTTCCTCATTGGTAAGAAGTGCTGATATCCTTCCTTGTATGATGCCATATTGCTGTTGTTGTTTGAATACATTTGCTATTTCTTTGATTCCATCTTTTACATTTCCAACCTGAACATATAACATGCTCAATTCATCGGCATAGATTGCATTGTTTTGTGCGAGAATCTCGCGACCTTTGATATATGTCTTGATGGCATTTTCAAATTCTGAAATATCAGAT
>JBJTFZ010000048.1:0-2291 GCA_046093685.1 bacterium | reverse complement strand
GGTAAAATATTCTCGAGAATTGCGGATCGTTCAGCAGCAGCAATGCGTTCTTCTTCAAATTCTTTTTCCTGAAGAAGTTTCACCCTTTCCGTTTCAAGTTCCTGCACTTGCTTTTTTACATCTGCATTCAGGAGTCCATTTTCAATCTGGACATGCAATTTGAAATGCTCCAAGCTCTTTTTAAACTCACCCTCATATTCCCACAAAGAGCTTAAATCTTTATGGATATACATGAGTTTTTCCTTCATCTCATGCTCTGTAGCAATATCAAGGGCTTTATGCAAATAACTTTTTGCTGCATCCGAATTACGAAATGGACAATCCGGTTCACTATGGATGATGCCGAGATTATTGTAATTCTGAATCAATAGAGACACATGATGCATTTCTTCCGAAAGCTCCAGACTTTGCTGCGAATACTCCAATGCTTTGGCATAGTCCTTCAATTGCATGTACATATGGGCAAGATTTGCAAGCAATAATGCCAGTAAGCGCTTATCATCGAGTTCTTTGATGATTTCAATGGATTGCAGAATAAACTCCAATCCCTTTTCATTATTCCCAAGATTACTATGTGAAACACCGAGATTGCACAGAATTCTTCCAACCAATTGTCTGTCTTTTGTTTGCTCTGCCAATGACAAAGCGGTTTGTTGATATTCAAGTGCAGAACCAAATTCTAGCAATTGGCTATATGCATTGCCGATGTGCATATAGCTTAATGCAGTTTCTCTTTCATTCTCTTGTTCTTCGGAAATACCCAAGGCTTTGAGATGATAATCGATGGCTTTGGTATAATCGCTGTTTGCCGAATATGAAACTCCCAGTTTATTGCAAAGTTCGGCAGTCTCTTTCATCATCCCTCTTTTTTCATAGATGCTGCCGCTTTTCCGAATGAATTCAATGGATTGTCTGAATAGAGCAAGTTCATAGCTCAAAGCGCCAAGCAATGCATATATCTCTGCTATCAAAAGTTGATTATCAGAAAGAATCGCACGTTCAAGTGCTTGTTGGGCCATTTGATATGAATCTTCAAAAGAAGATTTCCCCTGCAACTCAAGTGCTTTGTTAAAGAGTTTGCGTGCAGATGACTCGGCTTCCACCTGTTCTCCGAGCATCTGTTGCGAGTGTTCCATGCCTAGTTCATTGAAATGGATAAGTATGAGGCTTTAGGGTCTTGTTCCCAAACGAATATTGGCATTCAAGCCATGCTCATGAATCTTGAGCAAGAGTTCATTCACTCTTTGCAATGTTGTGTCTATCGATTTAGAAGTTGTTTTGTCATACAAGAGTTTGTTGACAAAACTTCCATTCGTCTTGATATCGCTCATCATGTTTTTTGTCTCTTTTGTCAAGTCGGTTACACCCGCAAGGGCGGTGTCTGTTTTTGCCATCAAGCGCTGACCGCTTCCCGCCAGTGAATCAAGTTTCGAGAGTATTGAACGCATCTTTGGTTCATTGACATTCACTGCGGTTTTCGCATCCTTGGCGAGCGCGCTGAGATCTTTGATGAGATTCCGCATATTTTCTTTATTGTCACCCATCAATGAGTTCAGTGTGGTCATCAATTCATCTGCATTCTTGATGGTATTGCGCAATTGCTTCACTACAACACCATCTGAAAGCAAGACATTTGCCTGAGCCAGAACTGTGTCCAATCGCTTAACGGTTGTTTTCGCATCCGAGCCCAAGTCACCCATCATGCTGATGAGTTCCGTGGCATCCGCACTGATGGTTCCGGAAATTGGTTTGGAATTGTTGATGATACCTGATGCTGTACCGGGAAGAATATCGATTTTTTTTCCACCTGTGATTTCCAGCATGCTGATGCGTGCCTGTGCATCCGGATGTACATCGGAAATTTCATCGATGGAACCGATGATAGAAACCCCCTCATTTACATTATCGATGGAAATGACAGATCCCCTTTTTACACCATTGATGAATATGGGAGCACCAATTTCAATCCCGCCTGATGAGGGGAATCTAAATGACAGTGTTGTTTGAGCAACGCCGACGATAAGCCCCTTACCGATAGTGATCCCCGCAATGAGGACAATGAGAGAAAGGAGCGACACAATGCCGACACGAATCTCTTTTTTTCTGTCTGTGTTCATGATATAAGGGGTCCTGTAAGGATTGCTTTAATGCCGCTGTGCAAATTTACCGTAATTTTCAACAGTATCAAAAGAAGGACATGATACTTGGCATCTTTTCTTCCTGCCACCAACTTGCCTCAATTTTTGATATTTTGATGGCACATTTTCATTCATAACGGGTATGTAATCATC
>JBJTFZ010000047.1:0-11753 GCA_046093685.1 bacterium | reverse complement strand
GTTCGGGATGACACATCGCAAGGCAGTCCCTACATATTGGGACTGCCATGCATTACAATATTCGTTTTGTGGATTAAACAAAACATTTACTCACGATCAACAGAAATAGAATGGACGCTTTGCTCAGTGTGAATCCCGGTTTGATGATCTGGACGCTCATCAATTTTTTCTTGTTCTTCTTTCTTCTTGGAAAGTTTGGCTTTAAACCCATGCTCGCCGCATTGGAAGCGCGAGAACAAAGAATCAACGATTCAATAGATCAGGCAGAACAAGCCAATGAATTGGCTCAGAAGTCCATGCAGGAGACTCGCGAGAAATTGGCCAAGGCACAAAGTGAAGTCATGGACATGCTGAAAGAAGGCAAGGTTCAGGCAGAAACCATCATTCGCAATGCATCAGAGGAAGCCGAGCGTATCAAGCAGGCGAAACTCGAGGAAGCATTGCGTGAAATTGCACGCGAAAAAGACATTGCATTGCAATCATTGCGTACGGAGATGGGTTCACTCATCGTGCAGGCGACAGACAAAGTAATCGGCAAAGTAGTCAATGCCGAACAGCATCGCTCCTTGATCGATGCAACCGTGAATGAATTGTCGAACAATTAATCAGTTGCGAGCATCAACTCTATGGCATCTTCAACACGCATAGCACAACGATATGCATCCGCATTGATGGATCAGGCTTTGTCTGATGGCACATTGGAAACAATCAACAATGATTTCCAAAACATCATGAACACCGTCCGCGCTTCCGATGAATTGGTTGCGGTTCTGAATAGTCCTGTCATTCGGCACAATGCGAAGGTCGGAATCTTGAAAGAAGTGTTTGGATCAACAGTATCTCCACTCATGATGAATTTTCTCATCATGCTTGCAGAGAAACGAAGAGAATCAATTCTTCCTGATATTGCCGCTTCATTCACTGAAATGTACAATGATGAGAAGAAACTCATACCCGTGGAATTCACTTCCGCCGTTGAGATAGATGAAGCATTGCGTGCAAAATTGATAGAGACGATTGCCAAAAGAACCGGCAAGACTGTATTACCGACTTTCACGATCGATGCAGCATTGAAAGGTGGAATCACCATTCGCATTGCAGATACCATGATTGATGCCTCATTGAGACATCAACTTGACATGTTGTATCGTGAACTCACCGGAAAGGCTGTTCATTCAGCAATGTAAAATCCTTGGGTTTTTAAAGGGAGAAGCTTATGGTACATGCATGCTTTGTAATGATGATGTCCTTATTGTTCTGCGGTTCCATTCTGGCTCAGAACGGGACAAATCAACAAGAATCAGATGCTGAGACCATAAAAGCTCTGAAGTTGAAACCTCGACATGGTTTGTTTTACATTACCATGGGCTCCGGAAATCCTCAAGGAGATTTTCAGAGTAATATCGGTTCAGGAGGATTTGCCTTCATCATGGGTGGGGGATATTCCTTTGAACCAATTCTGCCGGCTGAATACACAAAGTTCAATGCATCTCTTGTGCTTGGCATGGACATTGGCTATGTGACTTTGAATAGAAATAAGCGCCCGGCCGCCTATTTCAAATTCTATGATGATTATATCTATACAAATTCGGTTGTACCCATAGATCTCAGTGCCAGATTGCAGTTTAATGTTGCTCAATGGGTTTTTCCGTATGCAGAGATTACAGGTGGCATGAACATCTTTTCTGCCACGACTGATGGAGAGTATAGAGAAAGAGTTGTTCGCGATGGTCGCGAAGAATGGGAAACACGAACAGATGAATTGTATTCATCGCGGAATGTGTTTTGGAAATATGGAATCGGCACCGGTGTGATGATCAAATTGGTTGAGAACATCACATTGCCGAATAAAGCAAGCAGTATCTTGCTTGACATCAAAGCACGATACAATTATGGAATGCGATCCGATTATCAAAAAGTGATTGATGTGGATCAGTTAGGAACAACCAAAGTCGAAGAATATGCGAATGCAGGTACCGACATCCTGTTTGTTCAAGCAGGAATAGCATTTCGCTTTTAACAATGATTATTATTTTTTTTGACTAATACACAGGTAGATTGATCATGGCAGAAGTTCGACCCGAAGAGATTTCCGCTATTTTGCGCCGACAACTTTCCGGCTTCGAGAATGAAGCTGACATCTATGAAGTCGGCACCGTTCTTCAAGTGGGTGACGGTGTTGCTCGCGTTTATGGATTGACAAAAGTTCAAGCATCCGAGTTGGTGGAATTCCCCAATGGAGTGATGGGAATGGTGCTCAATCTTGAAGAAGACAATGTGGGTGTGATTCTCTTTGGAGATGACCGCCTTGTGAAAGAAGGTGATACAGTGCGCCGTACCGGAAAGATTGCGTCTGTTCCCGTGGGCGAAGCTTTGTTAGGTCGCGTAGTAAATCCATTGGGTGTACCAATCGACGGCAAAGGCCCCGTCATGACGAGTCATACATTGCCAATCGAAAGAAAGGCACTTGGTGTAATCGAGCGTCAACCCGTTACAGAACCCTTGCAAACCGGTTTGAAGGCAATCGATGCATTGATTCCCATCGGTCGCGGTCAGCGTGAATTGATCATCGGAGATCGTCAAACAGGAAAAACAGTTGTCGCTCTCGACACGATCATCAATCAGAAATACACACATACCGAAGAAGCGAAACAACTGGGCATCAATCCCGTGTATTGCATCTATGTAGCCATCGGACAAAAAGGTTCAACGGTTGCGAATGTTGTATCGACATTGGAAAAGCATGGCGCGATGGATTATACGATCATCGTTGCGGCAAATGCCGCGGATCCTGCTCCATTGCAGTTCATCGCTCCATATTGCGGTGCATCGATGGGAGAATTTTTCCGTGATTCAGGTCGCCACTCACTCGTGATTTATGATGACTTGACAAAACAAGCAGCTGCATATCGCCAAGTATCATTGCTCCTTCGTCGTCCACCGGGACGCGAAGCATATCCCGGAGATATTTTCTATCTGCATAGCCGCTTGCTCGAGCGTGCTGCAAAGCTTAGCGATGCACTCGGTGGTGGATCCATGACAGCTCTTCCCGTTATTGAAACACAAGCGGGTGATGTATCGGCATATATTCCCACGAATGTGATCTCCATCACTGATGGGCAGATTTATCTCGAATCCAATTTGTTCAATGCAGGTGTTCGACCTGCTTTGAATGTTGGTATTTCAGTTTCTCGCGTGGGTGGTAATGCTCAGATCAAAGCCATGAAGCGGGTTGCAGGTCCATTGAAATTGGAACTCGCGATGTTCCGCGAACTCGAAGCATTCGCAAAGTTTGGTTCAGACCTTGACAAGTCCACCATGCAACAGTTGCGTCGAGGAGCTCGCTTGACGGAAATTCTCAAGCAACAACAATATTCACCTGTTACGCTTGAGCGTCAAATTGCGCTCGTATTTGCCGCAACGAATGGCTATCTCGACGAGATTCCCGTTGAAATGTGTCGTGAATTCGAAAATGAATTCCTCGAACTCATGGAGACAAAGCATAAGGCATTGCTGTTCTCAATCGTTCAAGTGAAAGACATCAATGATCAAATCAAGAAAGACTTGAATGAAGTTCTTTCTTCATTCACCGAGAGATTCAAAGCGATTCGCGGAATCAATTGATAATACAGGAAAGCTTGTCCCATGATTGCAGTCACAGGAGCAGCCGGATTTATCGGAAGTTGTTTTGTGAGAACGCTCAATGAAAAAGGGTATGATGATATCCTGATCATTGATTCATTGGAACAAGATGATCGCTGGAATAATCTCGTTACGAAACGATTTCGTGGCATTGAGCATCCCGAGGTGTTCAAAAAAAAATGCTCCGAAGGCATCTATGATGCACATGATATTTCTGCCTTGATTCACATGGGTGCTTGTTCATCCACCACGGAACGCAATGCAGAATATCTTCTTGAAAACAATTATCGATACAGCATCGCCATGGCTCGATTTGCATTGGCGCATGATATACCCTTCATATATGCGAGCAGTGCTGCAACCTATGGTGCAGGTGAGCTTGGATATGATGATGCATCGGTGAGTGGTCTTCGTCCTTTGAACATGTATGGATATTCCAAGCAACTCTTTGATGAATGGATCATCGGAAATGGTCTTGAACAGTCCGTAACCGGAATCAAATTTTTCAATGTGTTTGGTCCGAATGAATATCACAAAGGTGATATGGCCAGCATGATTTACAAATCATGGAAGCAAGTGCATGCGCAAGGACATATTTCACTGTTCGCCTCTGATCTTCCGGAATATCCTGATGGAGGTCAAATGCGAGATTTCATCTATGTGAAAGATGCATGCGAAGTGATGTGGAAGATATTGGATTCAAAGAAATCGCATGGGATATTGAATCTTGGAACAGGAAAGGCAAGAACATGGAATGATCTCGCACATGCCGTTTTCAAGGCCCTTGGAAAACAATCCGACATACGATATGTGTCGATGCCCGATTCGCTGAAAGGACAATATCAATATTATACTCAAGCCGTGATGAATAAATTACAAGACTCATCCTCGGCTCATCGATTCCTTGAATTGGAAGACAGCATAGCAGATTATGTTGTGAACCATTTGGAACAATCATCAACACGATATTATTGAAAACACACTTTAATTTAAAGCATTGAAATGGCAACACTGAGAGATATACGCAATCGCATAACAGCCGTGAAGAATACGGCAAAGATTACATCTGCAATGCGCATGGTTGCTGCAGCCAAATTGCGCAGAGCGCAGGAAGCGATTCTTTCCACGAGACCATATACCGAGAAATTCTCTGAAGTTCTCTCCAATCTCGCGGGATCTTCCTCTGAAGATTATTATCATCCATTGCTTCGTAAGCCGGATACATATAAGCATATCGTTGTTGTTGTGATTTCTTCAGATCGTGGATTGTGCGGAAGTTTCAATACGAATGTTTTGAGAATGGCTTCGCAGTATATCGACCAAACAATACCTTCAGAATTTCCTCAAGCAAAAGTGAGCGTGGTTGCTGTCGGAAGAAGATCAACGCAATTTTTTGCAAAGCGTTCACAACCTGTTCTTGCTTCATTCCCTGATATTTTTGGACAATTGCAATTCAGCACTGCCGCTGAAATCGCAGGCATCGTTGCAAATGGATTCATCAATGAAGAGTTTGATCGCGTGATGATTTTCAACAATGAGTTCAAATCAATCATCAAGCAAGAAACAACGGTCAGACAACTCTTGCCGGTTGAATCAGTGAAAAGTGAATCAGCCATCGTTCATGATTATATCTTTGAGCCAAGTCGTGGTGACATCATGGATGCAATTCTTCCGAAGTTTGTGAACACGCTTGTATGGAAAGGATTGCTGGAATCAAATGCCGCAGAACAAGCTGCTAGAATGATGGCGATGGAAAGCGCAACGACAAATGCTCGTGATCTCATTCGCTCATTGCAATTGTCATACAATAAAGCACGCCAAGCATCCATCACGACGGAAATGTTGGAAATCGTTGGTGGAGCAGAGGCATTGAAGGCATAAAAGAACGAAAAATGGTGTGAAACAACATTTTTTCACACTTTTTAACATTCTTTCTGTCTTTTTTGTAGTCTTAGGCATAGGAATAGCGGTACTTTTGTGCATTGAATAAATGTACTATTTATAAGGAAAACACAATGAAAAAGCATTTCATGAGCGTATTGCTCGCTTGCTTTATGGTGATTGGATTCTCATCAATCGTCAGCGGTTGCAAAGACGGTGATTGTCCTGTGAATCCAACTGAAACTGCAGTCATTGCAGATCAAGATATTTTCGACATCGATGCTGCCTATGCAAAAGTATTTTCAGGCAATGGTGATGTCATTGAACAAAATGGTCCACGCGGTGGTGGCCCTGGCAAGCGCGATACCGTTCGCGGTGGTGGTGGTCGTGACACTGTAAAGCGTGACACATCAAGCCGTCCTGTACCTTGGCAATCAGTTCTTCCATGCTTGAAACTCACACCTGAGCAAATGGCAAAATTGCGTGAATTCTCAGTGGCTCAACGCGATTGTGAAAAAGTAGCACGCGATCAATTCCGTACTGTTCTCGAGCCACTGCGCAAAGCACAACAAGCTGAATTGGATGCAATTCGTGCTGCAGTTAAAGCAGGCACAATGACCCGCGAAGAAGCAGCTGCAAAAAGCAGAGCCATCAATGAGCGTATCAGAACTGCTACTCAAGCAGCCGAAGCGCAAGTTCGTGCAGCTGTAAAAGCATGCATGGATACATTCTTCGCAAGCCTTGAGTCAATCTTGACCCCAGAACAACTTGCTTTGTGGATGGAATGGAAAAGAACAGGTAAATCACCTTGTCCGAATGTGAGAAATCCAATCGGCACAAGACCCTGATCTGAATATGAAATCTTTAAAGCCTCATCCACGGATGGGGCTTTTTTATTGGCTGATGTAACCGAATTAGTAGAAGCATGTTACTGTGTATGAAGGCGAAGTTGATGACAAAGAAAAAAAGTATGTAACCATGGTTCGATTTCATTGTTACTGTCATCAAGAGCAACACACAACATTTGAATGAGTCACACGATCAGATCGCCGGCAATCTGAAATACAGCTCACCAAATACAAACATTGAACAATTCATTTTTCATAAGGAATATCACAATGAATACACTCATCACAAAAAGCATGATTATGCTTGCAGCAGTGTTTGTGACAGTATTTGCATCAAGCTGTACTGATCAACTCTCAACAATTTCTCCTATTGTTGATTCTTCAAACGAAGTACTTTCTTCATCATTCGATATTGAATCGATGGCATCATCAATCATTGATAACAATGATGATGGCTTTTCATCAAAAGGCGATCGTGGACGAGGTCCCGGAAGAGGACGCGGAAAAGATGATCGTGATGGTGGTCATAAAGGCGACAGCATCAGTCCTAAGAGAGCACATCTTCGCGCTGTGATTGATTGTTTGAAATTGACACCTGAGCAAATGGCGCAATTGCAAACATTGATCAAAGCAAAGCGTGAATGTGAAAACTCAGCAAGAGAACAATTCAGAGCAATCGCAGGTCCTATTCGTCAAGAAGAGAAAGCATTGATCAAATCTCTCCATGAGCAACTTGCTGCCGGTACAATCACAAGAGATGAAGCAAATGCTCAGCTTGAAGCATTCAAGGCAAAAAATGGAGCCACAGTGCAAGCTGCCGCTGAAGCAATGAAAACAGCCGTTCAAGCATGCAATGATACCTTGGAAGCCGCAATCGTGGCGATGCTCACACCTGAGCAATTACTATTGTGGAATCAATGGAAAGCCACAGGTAAAAAACCATGTGAAACATCACCGATCAACGGTTGATATCCTATAAGCGATGATTTCAAGCCTCGAATGCAGATTCGGGGCTTTTTTTATGCTCATTTCGGAATGCAAGGTCAGTTTCCGTAATTTCGTATGAGATTTCTATGGCTTAAAACTCATGACTGATATATTGGCTTTGTTTGGTAGAAAGGTGACAGGATTTTTCCGGCAAATCGGACAAATCACCATCCTTCTCATGCGTGTTGCTCGATATATGCCTCGGGTGGCCAAAGATCGTCGACTCGTCCTCGAACAAATGTCGATTGTCGGTACCGAATCTCTCCCCCTGGTTGTTCTCATTGGAGCATTTACAGGTGCAATCGCAGCATTGCAAGCAACCAATCTTTTCGCAAAATTCAATCTCATCGGAATAGCCAGACCCTTTATCGGTGGATCAATTTCTACGGTGGTGTTCACTGAATTGACTCCCGTTTTGACAGCATTGGTCATAGCCGGAAGAGTCGGTGGTGCAATTGCGGCTCAAATAGGAACGATGCAGGTTTCCGAACAGGTTGATGCATTGGAAATGATGGCCATAGACAAAAACAGATATCTCGCCATGCCACGAGTGATTGCCGCACTCACCATGATGCCCGTTCTTGCGGTATTCTCCAATCTTGTTGCTCTGATTGGCGCATATCTCCTCACTTCACTCAAATTTGATTTTTCTTTTGATATTTTCTTTGATTCCATTCAGCGCTTCTTTCAGATTTCCGAAGTGGTGCAGAGCTTATTCAAATCCATGGTATTCGGTGGAGTTACTTCACTTGTTGGATGCCATGTCGGTTTCCGCACAGAAGGCGGTGCCGAGGGCGTCGGTCGTTCCACGGTTGAGGCATTCACGATTTCCGCTGCCACGATTCTGATTTTGGATGCGGTGTTTGGATACATTTTCTAATTCGAATTCCACCCATGACCATACAAGACTTATTGAACAAGGCGGATTCCAATTGGGATGATGCCGAAAACTTGATACACATAGGAACCGAACTGGAATCACGGACGCGATTGCCGGAAGCGAGAAGAATTCTCGAACGCGCACTCGGACTTGCCCCGAAAGATTTCCCTGAGGCCTATGCCACACTTGCATTCACCCATTTCCGTGATAATGCATCCACCGCGGAAAAGGGGGAAATGGCATTGGTACAAGGTCTCGAACTTACTGATTCCGATATCCTCAAAGCGTGGTATGTAGCATTCATCGATGATCCACCGGCAAGAGATTATTTCATTGAATATCTCGGTAATCATGCTGATCCTCGACTTCGCATCATTCTTGGTCATGCAATGGTATGGCAGGGAATGCATGAGGAAAGTGCTCGTGTTTTGGCTGATGCTCGAGCTTCCATCGGCCCAAATATCATGGAAGTTCTTCCAAAAGAATTATCCGTGTATTGTTCTTCTCTTGTTTGGCTCAAAGGTGCAATGCCATCAATACACATTGAAGAATCAGTCATTCCGATTCTTCATGCATTGCAAGGGCGTTATCCGGAAATCTATGCACACTATGCCACAGAAATCACGGCATGGCAAGTATTGAAAGATTGGAATGCAGTTATTGAAACATGCAAGAAAACCCTTGCGATATTTCCCGATGAAGAAACCACGATGTTGGCGATGGCAATTGCTTATGATAAACTAAGCAAGCCACACCATGCATTGCATATGCTTGCAAAAGCAATCGGCATTAAACCATCCTTTGCCAGAGCCCGTATGGTATCAGCTCGCATACTCGAAACACTCGGTGAATTGGAATTAGCAAAAGAACTCATGTATCAGATCCCCGTGGCAAATCCTCATTATGCAGTCGGCATCGTGCAGACTGCAATGTGGGCATTTGAACATGGAGACAAACAACAGGCATTGGAGTTATATCGTCGAGGATATGCCGAACTCAAGCCATTCGAAAAAACACAATTTGAATCACATCCAGTGGTGAAACAAATTGCCGAAGAACAAAAGAGCACTATATTGCTCAATGTATTGCAATAACCTCTACTCAAATCGTACTCAATGCAGACAATTCTCATACTAGATTTCGGATCACAAGTCACGCAACTCATAGCACGCAAAATTCGCGAGGCGGGTGTATACTGTGAAATCCATCCATTTTCAATCACCAAAGAAAAACTCGAATCTCTGAATCCAAAGGGGATTGTATTGTCCGGCGGACCCTCCAGCGTATATGCCGAAGGTGCTCCCATACCTTCTTTTGATGTATTTGCACATGCAGAAGAACAGGGCATCCCAATTCTCGGCATATGTTATGGATTGCAGCTCACCGCATTCATGAATGGGGGTAATGTTGACAAATCAGCAAAAAGAGAATTCGGAAGAGCTGAATTGCGCATTGATAAAGAAGATGCTTTGTTCAAAGGAATAGATGCACATTCAATCGTATGGATGAGTCATGGAGATTCTCTGACCGCTTTGCCTGATGGATTTGAGATCATGGCGCATACCGACAATGCTCCGATTTGCGCAATCAGAAATCTTGAGAGAAATATTCGTGGAGTACAGTTCCATCCTGAAGTGCATCACACTCGTGATGGCGTGAAAATGCTCTCGAATTTTGTTCATGATATTTGCGGATGTTCATCCGATTGGAATCCTGAAAATCTCATTGAGTCAAAAATTGAAGCCATCAAAAAACAAGTCGGATCCGGCGGGGTGATTTGTGGTTTGTCCGGTGGAGTGGATTCAACTGTCGTCGCCGTGCTTCTTCACAAAGCCATCGGAGATCAATTGCATTGCATTCATGTTGATTCCGGATTGATGCGTTTGGATGAAAGCAAAAAACTT
Organism: bacterium; assembly: GCA_046093685.1. Taxonomy (GTDB): domain Bacteria; phylum Bacteroidota; class Ignavibacteria; order Kapaibacteriales; family UBA961; genus UBA961. Next base: position 1,611 of record JBJTFZ010000047.1, on the reverse strand, counting down.
GAAGCATTGTTCAGACAACATTTTTCCATGAGCATTGATGTTGTTGATGCATCGGATTTATTCCTTTCACGACTTGAAGGTGTTAGCGATCCTGAGAAGAAGCGTAAAATCATCGGTGCAACATTCATTGATGTATTCAATGATGAAGCAAAAAAATTCGGTGATGCACAATTTTTGGCGCAAGGAACATTGTATCCGGATGTGATTGAATCCGTGAGCGTGAATGGTCCTTCAGTGACGATAAAATCTCATCACAATGTTGGCGGCCTGCCGGAAGAAATGCATCTCAGTCTCATTGAACCATTCAGAGAATTGTTCAAAGATGAAGTGCGTGCAGTTGGAAGAGCATTGGGAATTCCTGATTGGTTCATCGACAGACATCCATTTCCCGGTCCGGGTCTTGGTATTCGTGTTTTGGGTGAAGTCACCAAAGAGCGTTGCGACATTCTGCGCAAAGCCGATGAAATCTATCTTGAAGAGATTCATGAAGCAGGATTATACAATGAGATATGGCAAGCATTTGCCGTATTATTGCCGGTGCAAAGCGTGGGTGTGATGGGTGATGAACGCACTTATGAAAATACATGTGCATTACGCGCAGTGACAAGTGTCGACGGCATGACAGCTGATTGGTTTCCAATGCCTTATGATGTGTTGGCTCGCATGAGCAATCGCATCATCAATGAAGTGCGTGGAATCAATCGTGTCACCTATGATATTTCCAGTAAACCCCCTGCGACTATTGAGTGGGAATGATGTGGTTTGTTTGATTATTGATTGATCGTATGAGAGTGTTGAACACCATCATATGCTTTTGCATGAGTATATGCATTTTTCCCGTCATGGGGCAAAATGCGCGCGCTCCGATTGATGAAGGGTCAATACTCATACAGCCATTGTCATTAGGTGTTTTTGGTTTTGGGGGATTCAATGTCCATACAGCCTCTTTCAGTGGATTCAGAGGCACTCCAAGTTGTTGTCCTGAATATACACTTGCAACCTCACTTGGCGGTTCATTCGGGATTCTTGGACAATATGCAATTGATAGTCAATTCGGTGTTGGCATGCGCATGGGGTTCAATGGACTTGGAGGAGATTTTTCCTCCGAAGAAATACAATATGTGATGTCACAAACGGGATTTGCCACGATCACACATTCCATGGAAACTTCGCTTGGGATTTTGTCATTGGAGCCACAGGGAATATATAAAATTGAGAAGGCAAACATATTTGGTGGACTCTGGCTTGGGTTTCCATTAGCCATGCAATTTTCTCAGAGAGAATCAATTTTTCCGGGAACCTTCGACGGACTCAATCGTATTCGCAATGAGATCTCGGGAGATATACCCGGTACACCGTCCATATTGTTCGGAATTTCAGGAGGAGTTTCATATGAACTCCCTATGAATGTTGCCGGCAATATCCGTCTTGCTCCTGAAGTACGAGGTTTTGCAAATTTCAATGAATTCTCTGAATCAACACATTGGAAGGCATTCGGTATCAGAGTAGGTGCATCTTTGCTATGGTCTCCTATTGTGAATATTCCACCACCGCCGCCCCCGCCTCCCATCATCATCAAACCATTGCCTGAATTGCTCACAAATATATTTG
>JBJTFZ010000046.1:0-2583 GCA_046093685.1 bacterium | reverse complement strand
CTTTTGAAGACAATTCCTGAATGGATGCAGGTGAAAAATGCGCAATGTCTCCATAGGTCAACTTTTCATATATCTCATCACTCAACAGATAGCAATCATGCTCTGCAATCACTGTTCCGAATGCACGAATTTCTTTCTCTGAGTACATCATGCCGGTCGGATTTGAAGGGCTGTTTAGAATTACACATTTTGTTTGTGGAGTGATTGCTTGTCGTAAATCTTCCGGTGTCACTTTATAAGCATGCTCATACTTCCCTGAAACAATCACCGGTTTTGCTCCGCACATCACGGCCATGGCAGGATAACTCACCCAATACGGTGCAAGAATGATGACTTCATCACCTTCATTGCATAAAGCAGTCAAAGCATTAAAAATGCATTGTTTCGCACCACCGGAAACAATCACATTCCCTGCATTCGCCTGCTTGATTCCGTTTTCATCCCGAAATTTCTTTGCAATTGTTTCACGCAATTCAACAATGCCATTTGAGTCCGTATAATGTGTGAAATTTTCGGCCAATGCTTGAATAGCTGCATCCTTCGCACATTTCGGAGTATCGAAATCAGGTTCTCCCACAGACAAAGAAACTACATCAATTCCCGCAGCTTTCATTTTTTTTGCGGTATTGGAAATGGCGAGGGTTTGTGCCTCAAGAGCAGATTCAACTCGAATAGATAAATCCAAACTCACGGAACACCTGAATGAGTATACAACATGTGGCGAAATTGTCGAGTAAATTAACACCTTGCAGTGACCTGACATGCACAAAAAACTCCACCATGTAGATGAGATGAAATTCTCTATTTTACCAATCATAAACATTTCTTCATTATTGCCTTACGCCCATGAACATCGACGGCTCTTTGTCTGTCTCACAAATCACCATGCAGATTCGCACTTTGCTTGAACAAGGCATAGGATCTGTGATTGTGGTGGGAGAAATTTCAAACTTCAAACTTCATGGTTCAGGCCATCGCTATTTCTCCCTCAAAGATGAATATGCTCAGATAAGTGCCGTCATGTGGAAAGGGAAACCCCTCCAATTTCCATTGATGGACGGCATGAAAGTGATCGCTCGCGGAAATGTCACCGTCTATCCTCCACAAGGCCGTTATCAACTTGATTGCCAAAGCATCATTCCGCTTGGAACCGGCGATCTATACATGGCTTTTGAAGAATTGAAAAAGAAATTGGCCGCCAAGGGTTTATTCGATAAAGATAGAAAAGCCGAATTGCCGGACTTCCCTCTCACAATCGGCATAGCTACCTCAGCAACCGGTGCCGCTGTGCAGGACATGATATCAACTCTGAAAAGAAGAAATCCGCTGGCCCATGTGATATTAAGACCAACAATCGTTCAAGGAGATACAGCTCCTCGCGATATCGTCAATGCAATCAAAGAATTGGAATCTTCAGCCTGTGAGGTAATCATCATTGCCCGAGGGGGTGGCTCAATGGAAGATCTTTGGGCCTTCAACAGCGAAGAAGTTGCCTATGCCATTGATGAATGCTCAATCCCCATCGTCTCAGGCGTAGGTCATGAAACAGATGTGACGATTGCCGATTTTGTGGCAGATGTGCGAGCAGCCACTCCAACGGCAGCTGCGGAACTTGTAAGCCCAATAACCATTGATGACTTGCAATTCCATCTAAAGGCACAAAAAGATGCAATGAATAAATCAAGTGACTATGTCATTGGAAAAATTCGCGACCATATCCAAAGATTGGAGCAGCATTCAGGACTCCGCAGATTGCCCGAGCATATCAGAAATGCATCACAAAGGCGAGATGAGATAGAATTGAGAATGCATCAGTCTTTGGCAAGATATATTAAAATAAGCCAAAAGAATATCCAATCATTGGAGATGCAGTGCATGTCTCTGCATCCCTATTCTCCTTTGAAAAAGGGGTTTGCTTTAATAAAAAGAAATCAATCGGTGCTCACTTCAGAGGATGCTCTTATACAGGGCGAAACTCTCTCACTTCTCCGTGAACACGGTGAAACAACCATAAAAGTTGAATAGAAATAACTTCTGCGCAAGCCCCTTGAACTGACTTTTTCTTTGCCAGAAATCCCGAAACACCCTATCTTTGTGTTCTGTTTTGTTTACGCAGAACAAACTGGGGTGTCGCCAAGTGGTAAGGCAGCGGTTTTTGGAGCCGCCATTCGTAGGTTCGAATCCTACCGCCCCAGCTGAGTTGTTTAAGCCACAATCTTCTTGGATTGATGGCTTTTTCTAACGACAAACCGTAGAAGAAATAAGACGCAAAGTACTTGTACCATTGATGATCTCGGCATAAATCATGTCTGATCTGATGATCGTTTCCGGCAGATCCAATCAAACCCTAGCGGAGAACATAGCGCGCTCCCTTGGGAGAAAGTTGTCGCCTGTCACAATCAGAAATTTCAGTGACGGAGAAATCTGGGTAAAGTATGAAGAGAACATTCGTGGCAATGATTTATTCATCATACAATCCACAAATGCTCCTGCGGAAAATCTTTTGGAATTACTAATCATGATTGATGCCGCAAAGCGGGCTTCCGCGAAGCGCATTACGGCTGTGATTCCATATTTTGCTTA
>JBJTFZ010000045.1:0-11682 GCA_046093685.1 bacterium | reverse complement strand
CAAGTTTCGTATTTTTGTGCTTTCTGATTAATTACTTCTCCAATTCAATATTTGAAGGTCTTCCCCCAATGAACAACGGTCACATAGTTCAGGTGATTGGCCCTGTGGTGGATGTCGAATTCCCAAATGGTCATATTCCCCCGGTCCTTAATGCTCTCGAAATTCCCAGAACCACAACAGAAGGAAAAGAAGATGTCCTGATTTGTGAAGTGCAACAACATCTTGGTGAGGACAGAGTTCGTTCCATCGCGATGGACTCCACCGATGGTTTGGTTCGCGGTATGACCGTCATTGATACAGGCGCGCCTATTTCCGTGCCAGTTGGACCGGAAGTACTTGGTCGCTTGATCAATGTAACCGGTCAAGGAATTGATTTGAAACCTGCTATTCAAGCAAAAACAAAATATCCCATTCATCGCCCTGCTCCTGATTTTCAATCGCTTTCAACAAAGAAAGAAATGTTTGAAACAGGAATCAAAGTCATCGATTTGATTGAGCCTTTCACCAAAGGTGGAAAGACCGGTCTCTTTGGTGGAGCGGGTGTTGGTAAAACTGTTATCATTCAAGAGTTGATTCACAATATCGCAAAGCAACACGGTGGATATTCAATCTTCGCCGGTGTTGGCGAGCGTACTCGTGAAGGAAATGACTTATATCTTGAAATGACAGAATCAAAAGTTATCGACAAAACAGCGCTTGTGTTTGGTCAGATGAATGAACCACCGGGAGCTCGTGCACGCGTTGCTCTTACGGCTCTCACGATGGCTGAATATTTCCGCGATGAAGAAGGCCGTGATGTATTGTTGTTCGTCGACAATATTTTCCGTTTCACACAGGCCGGTTCAGAAGTGTCCGCATTGCTTGGTCGTATGCCTTCAGCTGTGGGTTATCAGCCAACATTGGCTACTGAAATGGGTGGCTTGCAAGAGCGCATCGCTTCAACAGACAAAGGCTCCATCACTTCAGTGCAAGCTGTATATGTTCCTGCGGATGACTTGACGGATCCTGCTCCTGCGAATACATTCTCCCACTTGGATGCAACAACTGTTCTTTCTCGTCAGATCGCCGAGTTGGGTATTTATCCTGCTGTGGATCCATTGGATTCTAGTTCACGAATTCTTGATCCACTGATCATTGGAAATGATCACTATACAACTGCGATGCGTGTAAAGAAAGTGTTGCAGACATATAAAGATCTTCAAGACATCATCAATATTCTTGGTATGGATGAATTGTCAGATGATGACAAACTCACCGTATATCGCGCTCGTAAAATTCAAAAGTTCTTCTCGCAACCATTCTTCGTTGCAGAACAGTTCACAGGATTCCAAGGTCGCTATGTGAAAATCGAAGACACAATCTCCGGATTCAAGTCTATTCTCGATGGCGAAGTTGACAATATCCCCGAAGGATATTTCAGCTATAAAGGAACAATCGACGAAGTGCATGATGCATTCAAAAAAGCAAATGCATAATTGATCTCCATCATTTTTGAAGAAATATGTCTGAACATCTCCTTGATATAGATATCGTCACACCGCAAAGAATCATCTTTAGCGGAAAATGTATATCGGTCGCAATTCCCGGTGCAAAGTCACCTTTCCAAGTATTGTACAATCACGCACCGATCGTTTCAGCACTTGAAGTTGGAGCAATCAAGATTGTCAATGAAGACAATAGCGAAGTTGTCTATGCAACAGAAGGTGGTTTTGTGGAAGTTCTCCAAAATCGCGTGTCAATCGTTGTTGAAACAGCAGAGCAAGCAGCGGAAATAAACACCGAAGCGGCTCTCGCCACCATCGCGGAATTACAACAACAACTTGAATACACAACGACAATCAGTCAAAGAGAACATATCAAACATGCGATTTCCATTCAGGAAAATCGAGTGCGGATAGCAGCCAGATAACTTCATAAGACTCAACAGAAAAAAGCCATCATTATTTGATGGCTTTTTTCGTTTTAAAACAACAATTCCCGTAAACAGGGGAAGCGTTTACGGGAACCGTGCTCTTAGGGAAGAATAGGTTTGATGCCAAAAACCAATCAGGTTTTGCAGCATTGATGGGGAAGCATCAAACCCGGGGGTCAACATACTATTGCCAATTATGGCGAATAATAACCAATGTTCTGGTTAATATTCAGCAAAGTATGTGCCAAAAACCCGGAATTTGAGTTTTAGGAAGTATTTAATCTACAATTCTTTGGAATTCTTGCTTTAGGAGTTCTTTTTGTGCGGGGCTCAATTTCTGCCCTCTTCTTTGCATGACAGTATCCGCGACTAGCATTGCTTTATCGAAGTCATAATTTCCGCCTTTTTTAGCCATTTCAGACTTCGTGCCCCAAGCAAATGAAGGAATCTCTTTTGGAGGAAATTCCCCGATATCATGTACGGATGAACTAATGCCGATAATTGTACCCGTCGATAAGCATGTACCGATGGCCGTCTTTGCATGATCCCCGATCATTGCACCAAGAAACATCAGCCCGGTTTCTACTTCTTTTCCTCGCAATGTGACATCAATCATTCCATAGGTATTCTTCAAATCCGAAGTGGTTGTCATTGCCCCGAGATTAACCCACTCACCGCAATAGGAATGTCCAATAAAGCCTTGATGCTGTTTATTTGAATATCCATGAAAGATACTTTGTTCTACTTCCCCGCCGACCTTACATTGAGGTCCAAGAACAGTACCACCATATATCTGAGCTCCGGCCTTGACGATGCATCCTTTGCCAATATGACAAGGGCCTTGTACAAATGCATGTGCCATGATGGTAACATCTGAGTCGACGATGATTGGTCCCTTGCTTGCATCCAATACAATCCCGGGTGCAAAATCGCAATTCTTCCCTATTGCAATTCGATCAACATTCAAAGCAAACACATGACCGGGCAATGTCTCTTTGAGGAGTTTCGAAAAGTAGCCGAAAGATTCGCCAATGGCTTTGGAAGCCATCATCATTGCATCCCATTGATAAATCAGAGAATCCGATTCTACTTGGGTTACAGGCAATGTCTCAATGGGGAAATGTGCAATCACATCTTCGAATGATGGCGCGAAAAGGTTCAATTGCGATAGCTCCGAATCATTCATAAGATATACACCGATGATTGATCCAGCATTCCTAATCACAAAGGACTGAGCACCGTCAATTGCCATCCTACGAAGTATGGTTATTAACTGTGATGTTGGAGCGGTATCAGCACGCAAGAGCAATACGGGAGTGGATGGCCCATTCAAATTTCCTTGATCCAAGCGTTCACTCTCTTGAAATGCTCTTTTTTGTAAATCTCTTCCGATATATCGCACAGTAAACTCAGGCAATCTATCGCGAAACACCTCAAACACTCTTCTTCCTCCAAAACGCAGTTCCCATGAGGAATGCATCACAGAAAATGGATAAAGAGTATCGGCAATTCCTTCTGATTCAGCGAGAATCAATGTAAACAAAGCTTGTTGCATAAGTAATCCTAGTTCATCAGCATGACAAAAATCATTGTTACAGTGGCCAAAAGCAAGGATTTTTGAAAAGATGATGGAAATAATCAATAGAGCGTAATCCCGGGAGATTCTTCTTGAGTACGCTGACAATCCTAACAAATTGGTTTGGAAGAATTTTCATGGGATTGGCAACTGTACTGTCAATTGGATTGTTGTGTATTTTGGCTTTTGAATTATCTGCTTCAATTGATTCATAGCGAATTGCTACCATTCACATTTCGTCACTTATCAAACAATCATATAATTTCACAGGAATACCATGAAGAACTCTATCATGAAACTCGCAGTTACGATCCTCTCTCTCTTTGTTTTTGGAGTTTCCACGAATGCAGCAGCTCCTGACAAAGCCGCATTGATGAAGCGCGGACAAGTTGTGTATAATGAATACTGCAAAACCTGTCATCAAGCTAATGGCCAAGGTTTGTCAACGGTATACCCACCACTCGCAGGTTCTGACTATGTAAAGTCAAAAGGCGCCAAAGTCATTACAGACAATGTAGTGAATGGATTGAAAGGGCAAATAACGGTCAATGGTAAAAAATTCAATAATGTGATGACCCCATTACCAACCAAATACTCGAATGCGGATGCTGCCGCGGTCATTACATTTGTGCTGAATAGTTGGGGCAACAATGGTGGAATCGTTTCCGAAGCGGATGTCAAAAAGGCAAGAAAAGGTAGCAAATAAATTCAATTCGAATTGCAAACAAAGCAAAACCCCGACATTGTATGTCGGGGTTTTTTTGGAAGTTTGCTCCATATTCGATCCAATTCAGACCGCGTATGTGCCGGGTGGTGAATCCGGCACATCACTGCCATTTGTTGGGTGGCGAAAAGAGGGAGAGAGAGTGCTCTTCCGTATCGACTATGTGGTGTACTCGATACTATAAAGACAGTTCGCCTGAACAGAACCTTACACGAAGCAATGACTTCACAAGTAGGTCATAGTGACGATATTATCAGTCATTTCTTGCATTATTTTTAAAGTCCAAGCAAAAAAAAACTCCCAAAGGGAGTTTTAAATTTCTAAGTGCTTGAAAGTTCACCACTTCATCAGATTCACTTCGTCAACATATACTGTTTGTCTGGTACGGAAAAGCGCTAGCACGATTGCAAGTCCAACGGCTGCTTCTGCTGCAGCAACAGCCATCACAAAGAACACAAACATTTGTCCTGCCGAATCTCCCAAAAATGCCGAAAATGCCACCAAAGTGAGATTAACCGCATTCAACATCATTTCGATGCACATGAAAATGATGATTGCATTTCTTCTTGTGATTACTCCGGCTGCGCCAATGACAAATATGATTGCCGACAAAGCAAGATAAAATTCCAGTGGTATACTTGTAATATTCATGATCAACTCAGATTCAATGGAAGTAATGTCAATCCTCAATATTTCTTTTTGCCAATATGATTGACCCAAGGACTGCAGCCAATAGCAAAAGCGATATTGCTTCAAAAGGGAAAATATATCCGGAGAATAAGACATTGCCTATTTCAGCCGGAGAGCCTATTTTTTCTGCAGAAGGAGCAATTTCATTGAATCCTGTGGGAGCACTCAGCAATGCAAGCAACATTTGCATGACCAATGCTGATGATAATGCGATTGCAAGCGCGGTTCTAGGATTGAATCGTTCTTTAAGCACATCTTCTTTACCAAGATTCAGAAGCATGATTACAAACACAACCAATACCATGATCGCTCCAGCATAAACAAGGATCTGCACCGCGGCGATAAATTGAGCTTGAAGTGTAAGATATAGCCCCGCTAAAGCGAAGAAATGCATGATGAGAGAAACTGCTGCGGAAACAGGATTGCGTCTTGTGACAAGCAATATTCCCGTGGAGATTGCAATTATGCCGAGCAGTAAAAAGAAGAGTACCTGAATATTCACGGATTTCTCAATGATATGACTGAATCACCGACAAAAATAGTAAAATTTCCACCGTTACATACCCCAAAAAGGTAGGAAATCAACTACGAGACAACACTTGGCCCATATATTGAACCAGTGAGACCATTTTTGCATAATTCATGCGCTTGGGGCCTATCAATCCAATTGATCCATTGGCACCCTTGATTGAGTATGAGCCCATGACCATACTGTATTCCTGAAGGCGCTCTTCCTTCATTTCATTACCGATGACAATCTTGACAGACTGCGATTCCGCTTCATCCCATTGATCCAACAAATGGATGATGACATCTTCATTTTCAACCAATTCAATAACGCCACGCAATTGATTCGGAGAATCAAACTCCGGATATTCGAGCAGATGGCGTGCTCCTGCAACATGAATCTTTTCTTCATTCGATACATGTGGAGTGAATAAAGTGTCAACGGAATCAATGAATAATCTCAATAAAGAATGTTGACCATTTCCGCCTTCCATCATCATCTCAACAATATGCTCCCGTAGGAAACGAATGGACTTGCCACTGATGCGCGTATTGATAAATATCGAAGTTTGATCCAGGATTGCTGAGTCATAGAAAATATCTGTTTCCAAGGTAACCGTTCGAACAATATTGGAATCCATTTCCATCACTATCAACAATCTATTGGAAGAAAGGGGCAAAAGATGCACACCCTTCACAATGATGTCAAGTATTTGGGGAAGCTCCACAATTGCCAAACATTGAGATAATGCTCCAAGAATTTTCGAAGCATCTTTGAGTGCTTGTTCCTGTGACAATGATTGCAATTGATCTTTCACGACATATTGTTCATGCACAGATAATTCCCGTACATCCATTAATGTGTCAACATAGCATCGATAACCTTTGTCCGTTGGCACTCTGCCGGCCGATGTATGGGGATGACTGATAAAATGCATTTCCTCCAAATCTGCCATGACATTGCGAATTGTTGCGGGACTCAGCGTGAACTCTTCCGAAGTTTTTGAAAGAAATCGTGAACCAACAGGCGATGCTGTGAGAATGTATGATTGAACAATAGACCTGAGAATCGCCTTTTCGCGATCATTCAATGCTCTTTCATTTGAAAACGTATGTGAAAATTCTGTGTTCATGGTCTGCAAATGTACATGTTCTCGAAAATAATGAATCTTCTGTTTGTTTCTTTCTCAACTCCGTACATCGTACTTTTGTTCTTTGATAATTTTCCGATGATTGCAATGGACTATCTTTCTAAAGCTGAACAATCACGCATTCGTGCACTTGGAAAGAAGCATGAAAGAGATGAACAGGGTCGTTTTCTTGCTGAAGGCACAAAAGTTTGCAGAGAATTGCTGGGTTCCGGCCTCACAATTCAGTATGCGGTCATTTCCGACGATGCTGATCAAGTATCTCAAACACTTGCCGAAGAATTTGCTGAAGCAGGAATAGAAGTTTGCAAGGCCGGAAGTACTGCCTTCGAACGAATGAGCGATGCAAAAAGCCCACAAGGCATCTTTTGCATAGCAGAATTGCCTGAGCCGAATGATAGCATGACGGATACCTTTTTGGCCTTGGAGGACATCAATGATCCAGGGAATCTGGGAACAATCATCCGCACTGCAGATTGGTTCGGTATGCAGACCATCATTCTCGGTGGAAATTGCGCCGATCCATTCAGTCCGAAAGCCATTCGTTCCGCAATGGGTTCAACATTTCATGTAAATATTCACATCAAACACTCGCTCGCTGATTTTATTTCTTCGTGGAAACAAACATTCTCCAAGGGCGAGATTCTTGGCTTCATGGTCCAAGCAACTCAGAATTTGGAACACCTCCAAGCTCTTCCTCCGCATTGGGGCATTGTGATGGGAAGTGAATCACATGGCATTTCCAATGCAACATCCTCGTTGATTACTCTTCCGGTTCGCATTGACGGTGCCGGATCCGCAGAATCATTGAATGTCGGTGTAGCCACAGGAATCTCACTTCATCATTGCATGAGCATCTCAAAAAAGCAATGATTATCCTTCAATTGCGTCATGAACGGACCAAATCACTAAAAAATCATGTCTGAAAAACAAACACATAGAACCACAAAAATCATTGCTCAGAATCGTAAAGCAAGACATGATTTTGAAATCATATCAACTTTGGAAGTGGGCATAGTCCTAACGGGAACGGAAGTGAAATCTCTTCGTGCGGGGAAATGCAATTTGCAAGACAGCTATGTCCTCTATCAATCCAAACATGCTCGTGCTCCCATGTTGATAGGCGCTCACATTAGTCCCTATGATCATGGCAATCGTGAGAATCACATACCAACAAGAGATCGTGTATTACTCCTGCATGATCGGGAATCCACCAAGCTCAAACAAGCCATTCAAGAGAAAGGGATGACCGTCGTACCATTATCTATGTACTTTTCAGGTCCCTATGTAAAAGTTGAAATCGCAATTGTCCGTGGAAAAAAATTGCATGACAAACGCGAAGACCTGAAAAAGAAAGACATTGAAAGAGATCTTCGCAGGCTAGAATAAAAAAAACCGCTCTTTGCAGAGCGGTTTATATGAACCAGCAATTCGTTACTTATTTATGTGTTTACCGATTCAATAGATTGCCTTTCAAGGTTTCGAGCGCTGTTCTCACTTTAATGTCATGTCCAAGATAGTTCTCTATGGTTTGGCATGAGTGAAGCACAGTTGTGTGGTCCCTTCCTCCAAAATGAGCACCAATACTCTTCAGAGAAGTTCCAATCAACATTTTGATAAGATACATGGTCATTTGACGAGCAATGACAACTTCATGCTTGCGTGTTTTTGCAGAGAGAAGTTCAACCGGAATTTGATAATACGAAGACACTTCCACAGCTATGCTGTCCATGTTCAATTGACGAGCAACATTTCCTGCGATTCCCTGCACAACTTCTTTTGCGAGATCAATGCCCATCACTCTGCTGTCAAGTGAAATCTTTGCAATCAACTTGATTAATGCGCCTTCCAATTCACGAACATTTCCATTGATGTTTTTGGCGATGTATTCTGCAACTTCAGGTTGCAATTCAAAACCTTCATCTTTGGATTTCTTTTGCAGGATTGCCATGCGCATTTCAAAATCAGGCATTTGAATATCTGCGGAAAGTCCCCATTGGAATCGGGAGATCAATCGTGCATCTATATCAAGCAAATCTTTTGGAGGTTTGTCGCTGGTAAGAACAACTTGTTTGCCCTGTAGATGAAGTGCATTGAAGGTATGGAAGAAATGATCTTGTGTCTTTTCTTTACCACCGAGGAATTGAATGTCATCAACAATCAATACATCAACACTGCGATAAAAATTAGTAAACTCATTGAGTTTATTGTTTTGAATTGCATTCACATATTCAAATGTGAATCGCTCACTGTTCGTGGAAAGTACTCTTGCACCGGGCTTGTGAGCACCAATATAATTCCCTATCGCTTGTGCAAGATGGGTTTTACCCAAACCGGTTCCACCATAAATAAACAGTGGATTGAAATTTGTTTTACCTGGTCTTTCAGCAACAGCGAATGCCGCAGATGCCGCAAGTTGATTGCTCTCTCCACGCACGAAATTGTCAAACACATATCGTTGATTCAATGCGGAAAGAAATTCAAAATCAGGCTCGGCCTGTTTGCTCTGCGCTGCAAATTGAAGAACAGACTGATTGCCGGTGTTTGGGGTATTACGCAATGCCGGAATACGAATTGTTCGGTCCTCGAGAGATGTTTCCCCCTTGCTGACGACAACTTCATAGCGCAATGATGCGTCTTCTCCTGCAACCTGATTGAGCGTTTTGCGAAGAAGATCACGATAATGCTCTTCAATCCATTCAACAAAGAATTGGCTTGGTACTTCTATCGTGAGGGTATTTTCTTCCCATGTGAGTGGTTTGATCAATTCAAACCATGTCTTCCACATTTGTGAAGATACATTGTCACGAATGAGTCGAGACATGCCTTCCCAATATTCGATTGCCTTGGGACTTCGTGGACGAATTGATTGTCCTATATCTCCTGATACCACATTATTGGTACCGGTTGCAGTGCTTTTCGCGATGTCGGCTCGGGATTGTTTGTCACCCGGAAATAAATCAATGGTGTCGCGTTTTCTAGCCAAGAGGATACTCCTTTTCCAAATAGCCGTCAATACATCAGGCATGCTCCAAGATAAACATGGAATAGCCGGAAATTTTGACCGTTGAGCATAAGAATGCACGAACTTTGTGTTCGCACCGATAATAGCAACAATCTCTGTTGCCAAAAGCAAGAGCAGACAGACTGAATTGGGGAAAGTCTGTTTGTGCCATGAACCGGGATTATAGCCGAGGGGAAATCGACATTCGACAAACAGGGCGGATAATCCTAAAGCGGGATGGAGTTTATCCTATGTATACCTATATGTCCTGCAAAACCGGGGTGCAAAAATGGAAAATTTTTCCACATAGAAGCAAGTAGAAAATTTCAATTTTGAAAAAAATATTTCTTGCTTTTTCCCGAATCACAAAAAGAGCTTGTTTTCATCAACAAAGTGCGGGAATCACTCCCTCGAAATATGCTTAAAACCTATGCTCAATATTCAGTATGCTAGGAATTATCAGTGATTTAGAGCATTTTCCACAATTTGATGCAATGCAATACATTGGGCAATATGGGTATTGTCGTATTTTTGTTGTGATAATACCATTCAGTAATTCTTTACTGTAGACATTGCCCACTAATTCTCCAGTATCTTTCATGCATTTCACCGGACACAAACATGGTTAAGATTTCAGCCGGTGAGCAGTTCGAAATGAGTTTTTTCGATCACCTTGAAGAGTTGCGAAAAAGAATTGTATTCGTCGTACTGGGCATTCTGATTGGTTGCATTGTTTCAGGGGCATTTGTTGATCAGCTTATGAATTGGGTTTTGCTCAAGCCCGCCGCTTCAGTCAATCTCGAATTACAGAATTTACGTCCCTTCGGGCAGGCTTTTCTATTCTTTAAGGTCATCATTATGGCCGGATTAATAGTTTCAATGCCATTTACCCTATATCAGTTATGGAAATTCATTGCCCCGGGTTTATATGACAAAGAGCGTCGCTGGGCAGGAAAAATAACCTTTTACACCTCTTTCTGTTTTTTGGCCGGTGTTGCTTTTGCTTATTGGATCATGATTCCGGTCATGCTCTCATTTACAGCATCTTTTGGATCGACCCTCATCAAAAACAGCATTGATGTCACTGAATACTTCAGTTTTATCACCACAACCCTTCTGAGTGCAGGACTCATCTTTGAACTTCCGATGATTGCCTATATCTTGTCAAAAATCGGAATCATCACCCCTGAAATGCTCAGAAAATACAGAAGACATGCAATTGTCGTGATTTTGGTACTGGCTGCAGCTCTTACACCAAGCACAGATCCGATTAGCCAATTGGTGTTTGCGGCACCTCTTTGGGTTCTGTATGAACTAAGCATACTCGTTACGGTGTTTGCTCGTGACAAGAAAGAACCCGAAACAACAATTCAGTAAATTCCACATGTCAATAGCCAAAATCAGCAGTGTTGTCAATCATCATCTTGATGCGTTTCATCCGTATTTCAAAGAGCAAATGCATACGGATGTTCCATTGCTCAACTTGGTCATACGATATATTCTTCGACAAAGAGGCAAAAGGGTTCGTCCAACACTTGTTTTTTTGAGTGCCGAATTATGCGGTGGCGCCACACAAAGAACATTCATCGGCGCTTCAATGGTTGAACTCCTTCATACCGCAACGCTTGTCCACGATGATGTTGTGGACGATGCGGCGGAAAGACGAGGAATGCCCTCCATCAATGCACTATGGAAGAATAAAGCTTCGGTATTGGTAGGAGATTATCTTCTTTCTAGGGGACTTCACATTGCCGTAGATCATAATGAATTTGCTTTTTTGAAGGCCACAAGCAAAGCCGTTCAAAGAATGAGCGAGGGCGAGTTGCTTCAAATGCAAAAAAGTCGACAGTTGAATATTGATGAAGAAACATATTTCAAGATTATTGCGGATAAAACAGCATCGCTCATCAGCACTTGTTGTGAAATTGGAGCTCGAAGTTCGATTGAAGATGAGGAAAAGATCCAACATATCACAAGATTTGGCGAATTGGTAGGACTTGCATTTCAGATTCGCGATGATCTGCTCGATTATGTCAGCAGAACCAATCTTATCGGTAAACCTTATGCGAATGATTTGAAAGAAAAAAAGATCACTCTCCCACTGATTAATGCATTGAGAAT
>JBJTFZ010000044.1:0-2654 GCA_046093685.1 bacterium | reverse complement strand
GTATTGATGTCATCGAATTCATTGAATCGTGATTGTTCTTGGGCATATAATTGAATTGTGGTGATTCCTGTGATGTACTCATTCAGGAAAGCATTGAGTTTGCCGATGAGGCGTCTGGTTTCGCTATAGACAATTCGTACTTTTTTTCGAAAGATGACTGTTGCAATGATTAAGATCGGTAATACTCCAATAGTCACGAGTGTTACTTCCCAACTGGTTGCAAGCATGAAACTGATGATGAATGCAATGAGAAGAATATCAGAGAAAATGGTCACCACACCCGAAGTGAACAGTTCATTGAGGGCTTCTATATCATTGGTTACGCGTGTAACCAATCTTCCGACAGGCGTGGTGTCATAACTTCTGAGAGAAAGTGATTGGATATGATTAAACACTTCCATTCTGATATTGAACAATACCTTTTGACCAATTCTCTGAAGCATGATGGATGTCATGTATTGCAATCCTGCATGAATCAGCAAAACAGACAAAATCACACCGATGATCATCATGAGTCCTTGCGCATCCTTTTGAATGATATAAGAATCAATCCCCATTTTGGTGAGATATGGCCGTAAAGGGGCCATTCCTGCCGCTATGACGGTAAGGATGAAGACGATGAATAAGGGAATGCGAAATGGCTTGACAAACACAAGCAAGCGGCGGATCAGGGTATAATCCACCGAACTGTATAATTTGTCATCCTGTGAGGTCATTGTGGTGATTAGGGTATTCTTGAGGAATGTAACAAAAATACCCAATTTTCACCAATGCTGTGTCATGCTTAAAGAGGTGACCCATAGGTCAATGTCTGGGGATTGAATGTTCTCCAGGAATGCCAGAACTCCTGATATGCAGGAATGGGGGAGAGTCGTCTTCCAAGCAAGAAACCATCGATGCATCGACCGGTTTTGTCCCATACTGTCTGGGTTGCGGCATCATACATATGATCTTGCTCAATGGAAGTTGGGTTCAAAGTCAGACTATCAATCTTTCTGCTCCATACATTGAATGTTGCATTATCGGATTGTATGGTTACAAGAATCGGTTCGCCATTGACTTTGTCTGAGATCATACGCTTTGCTTTTGTTGAAATCCAATCATACGCTTTGGTTGTTTCGCCAACACGCACCCCAATCACCCATGATTTATCTTTCCATGAACCCGGATTTGTTCCGACAAGTGTGCTCTTTACCATGCCTTTATCATAGCCGGTCAATCCGGCATACTGTTCTTTGAATGCAGGATCGGGAAGCATGACGAGAGATTTGGGATATCGTCTTTTCCATTCCTTGAGTGTTTTTTGGAAGACGGGATATTCTCTGAGTGTTTTGCCTTTGCTTGGTCCGGTTATGGCTTCTCCATTGGCCTGCCTCCACCATGAACCGGTGCTTGCATCTTCAAACATCGCATTGAAATGATCCATGCCAACAAGTCGGAAAGTTTCATTTTTGCCATCGATGATTGGATCCCATATTCTCCCGGTTCTGCATACGGTGCAATAGGTGATCATAACGGGGACACCACCAATGGAATCTCTTATTTGATGATGATATCCCACGACATTCATGGGATATGCTTTTGATTCACCATTGATTTCCGTTCCTATGACAATCATGGAAGAGTCCAAAGCAGGATCATTCACTGAAACAAGTTCGATGGATGTTGGCTGCAAAAACATGGCATCCGCACTCATGACGCGATCTGCCATATACAAAACTGCTCCGATGATGAAGAAAGGTATGACAAGTATTACTTTTCTCAGCCAGCGTGCATTCTCCAAATACAATCGAATATATCCATATATCGCCAATACTAACAAGGGGATCAACACATACCAATATGCACCATGCAAAGCATAGGCAATGTGAATAGTCTCAGCATGCTGACTACCAGGAAATGGCATGATGAAATAAATGCTGAGAATCGTGATGATGCTCGATAGCAATGTTCCGAAAATGATGAGGAGTGTTGACATATATGTACCTAATGAATCTCATGTGAATATGCGAATATACGAAGCTTCAATAAAGCTTTATAGAGGTGATATCTTCATAGCCTCATTTGTGAAAAAAATGATTAAAATAAGTAGATAATGAGTAATGCATGCCATAAAACAAACATTTATATTTGACAGTTATAAAATTTTGGGGTTATTCATGAAACTTACAACATGGATTTGTTTATTGTTTTGTACTATTACAACACTCTATGCACACATCCCATATTATATACCCACTCATGGCTTAGTCGGTTGGTGGCCTTTCAATGGCAATGCAAATGATGAGAGTGGAAATGGAAATAATGGAACGGTCAATGGTGCAACTTTATCAACTGACCGTAAAGGAAATGGTAATAGTGCTTATTATTTTTCAAGTGCTAATTGTCAAACCCGCATAGATGTTAGTATAAACACAACTTCGATAACAAGCGGGCTTACGCTATCCTTTTGGTCAGTCAGAAGTGGATCGGGTTGTATTAGTCCGAGAATTATGGAATTTTGGAATGGAAATTCAGGGATAGGTACTCTCTCCATTGCTCATGATCCTGGAAATAATCCAATAATGTTTTTGCATAATACTAGTGGTGGGAGAATACCATACATTCAATACAATTTAGTAGCAAATAATGTTTGGTCACATTATGTATATACC
>JBJTFZ010000043.1:0-2761 GCA_046093685.1 bacterium | reverse complement strand
TGGATCCCAAGCGAATCACATACCGTTCTGGTTGTAGGTTGTGGGATAGGTGTTGTTGATTTGGAATTGGAAGAGGCAGGTTTTATCGTGCATGGTTTGTCACCGGAACTTAAACACAAACCATATTTCAGAAATACACATCCCGAAAGTGTGTTCATACATTCAGGAATAGAAACCTTCATCCCGGCAATGCAGTATGATGTTCTGCTCATGAGTGAGTCAAACAATTATTTCAGTTTGCAGGATGGAATGTCAGCCATAGAGAGATGCGTGAAGCCGGGCGGTCATGCATTGATTTCAGGATTTTTCAGAATGAGCGATGATCCTTTAATCAATACTAACATGGTGTATAGAAGTGAGTTTGAAGCCGAATGTTCTCGTCGTGGATTTCGGATTGTCAGAACGGAGAATATGAGTCATAAAATCATCCCTACTTTGCGTTTCACCGAATCCTTGTTCCGAAATTATATGCTCCCCACTTTGCGCATTGTTCAGGATATGTTGATAGGATTTTCACCAATGCTTCGTTTTCTACTTGGAACCGTGTTCAAGCGCATGAGCAATTTCCTGGAAATACTGGAAAAATGGTATGATGCTAATTTGAGTGAAGGATTCTTTCGTGAGAATATGACATATCACACATATTTGATACAAGTCAAGGAAAAGAAGTGAGCCTACGGATCATGATATGCGTATTCACTCTTGTGCTTACTCATTCTTTGATGGCACAGGACTCATTGCGTATTGAAAAATTCATCTCAGAATCTCGGATCTCGGAATCTTCATTATATGAAACCCCCTCTCCATCTCCATTCATGGCACCCTCTGAGTTCACCTATGCCGGGCATGAACGCACTACATTAATGGGTACTCCACCATTTCGAGAGACCACGATCAAGACAACTCCTTTTGCTGTTTTGACCGGAACATATGTTGCTGCTATAACTGCTTTGCATATTTATCAAGTAAACACAATTTGGGACTCAACAACTTCATTCAGAATCATCGAAGATGGTGATTATGGGTTATATGTCGATAAGTTGGGACATGTTTGGGGTGGATATATGAATGCTTATATTCTTTCAGAATTTCTCATGGGATCAGGATTTAGTCATGATGCAGCTACGCATTGGGGGACTGCAATGTCATTTGCTTATCAATCCTATGTTGAGATTTTGGATGGTTTTGGAACAAATTGGGGATTTTCTCCATCGGATATGTACTCGAATATGCTTGGTTTGGGATTCTTTCTCGGGCAACATCATATTCCTTTTTTGCAGAATTTCACTCCAAAGGCAAATTATATTCCACCGTCTTGGTATGGATCAAAACATAGAGATCAATCATCATCATTCATTGATGATTATAGTGGATATACATTCATGCTGAGCGCAAATGTGAATAATCTTTTGCCCAAAGAATTAGATTCTTATTGGCCCGATTGGCTGAATATCGGATTTGGATATACAGCTCGAAATCTTACATACAAAAATGGAGAAAGGAAATACTTGATTGGTCTTGACATCAATCCATCAATGGTACTTCCTGATGCAGGTACGGAGTGGAATTGGTTCAAGCAATCTTTGAATTTCATTCTGCTTCCACTTCCAATGTTGGAATTGAGCCCGGACGGACCACCCGTGTTTCGTTTGATGTATCCATTCCATTTTTCCATAGGTTCTATCAATTTTTAGGAGTGTGCAATAAACAATTGAATTGCTCGTTTTAACAACTCGCTTCGTTTTTGGGGATGAAATGGTCTCGACGGGGTGAATGCAGTACGAAGAAGCATGCCGAGCTACGCTGGTGGAGCTCGTTAATACAACTGGCGAACTCATATGTGGCAACACTATGAACTATCGTCTAGCTGCCTAATCAATACGATCTAGGTGCTGACCATCCGACCATCGTTCGCTCCTTGACGATGAATCGGGTGTCATTTTAGAGGAGCTGCTTTTTGGACATTGGGTTTGTACCAAAATTAAGACTACTACTCATCGTGCAATAGGCCTGTCATCCGGCGAACAATTGCATTAAATTCATTGAATGACTGAGCATGGAGACGCTTCGACTTCAGCACTTCGGACGCGGGTTCGACTCCCGCCATCTCCACAACCCTCTGGTTGTTAGGACAAATTTCACCGATAATTACATCATGTAGTTATCGGTTTTTTTGTGGGTAATTGAGTTTATAGGATTTTAACAATACATTGAAAAATAACAGAGTTACAGTGTCACAGTAGTGTGATGATTGATTGGTGTCACAGTCTCATCATCACAGTTTTTCTTCTCATTGTAGTTCCATTCATCCATTGTATTGATGTTTACGGTATTTCTACTTGATATTCTCTTAGGTTTTGTTCTCATACAGTATGTATAATTATTTTACTAACTGTATAGTATATCGGTAGTTATAGTAGTATTACCGAACTTATTTCACCAACAGATTTCCTTCCGATTACATTCATATTTCCGTTTCAGGGTGTCAGAAACAAAGGGTGAGAAAAGTGGTAAAAAGTGATACCATTTTCTCTTTTTTCAAAATAGGTAGAAAATTCCCCTACAAACAAAGACTGATAACGGTTTTAGGGTTTCTAAAAAACCACTTTTAGATGTGTTTTTGACCTCTTTTTGACCCTTATTTAATAACCCAAAACCCTTTTTGGAGGAAATATGACTACGAAATTGAACATTTCGTACTTTTTGATTTACAGTAAACCCAAGTTGGATAAGAGTTATCCAATTTATATGAGGATTACAT
>JBJTFZ010000042.1:0-5331 GCA_046093685.1 bacterium | reverse complement strand
GTTTTGTCATTCTTAAAGCACTGTGTGATAAATGAATATTCTCAATGCAAATTACCCCATGGCAACCCTTTTTCCAAAGCCTTCTCCATTGTCATGAAATAAGAAGAACCTATTTTTGAAGAAACTAAGGAGCCTATTATGACATTCGAACAACAAATCAATGAAGATCTCAAAGAAGCAATGAAATCCGGTGATAAGTTGCGTTTGGAAACATTGAGAAGTTTGCGAGCTTCGGTCATTGAATTCAATAAAAGCGGAACGGGAAAAGAGTTGTCCGAGGAAGATTCTCAAAATATTCTCCTAAATGCTTCAAAAAAGAGAAAGGATGCAATTGAAATGTATAAGCAGGCCGGAAGACTCGATCTCATGCAGAAGGAAGAAGATGAACTTGCCATTATTGCTTCATATTTGCCTGAACAATTGACAGAATCAGAAATTGTGGATGCACTTAGAGGGATCATCGCTCAGTTGGGAGCGGAGGGACCAAAAGACATGGGGAAGGTTATGGGGCAGGCAATGAAGGAACTTCGCGGGAAAGCCGACGGGAATCTTGTTCAGCAATGCCTAAAGACATTATTGCAAGGGTAAATACTTGAAAAAACAACATCTTCCGCGCAAAGTGTGCCTCACATGCAATCGTGAGTTCACATGGCGAAAAAAATGGGAAAAAGTCTGGGAAGATGTGAAATACTGTTCGGAGAGATGTCGGAATGACAGAAAACAAAAAAAGCCCTAAAAGGGCTTTGTGGGCGAAGAGGGATTTGAACCCCCGACATCCTGCTTGTAAGGCAGGCGCTCTGGACCAGCTGAGCTATTCGCCCCTCAATAAGAGATACGAAGATAGGGTATTTTCCTGAAAAGACAAATCATTTTTCAATCTGTGCTACTATCACCTGACGAGCTCGATGCGCTTCAATGATGGAATCCCTGACAATAACCACCGTTCAACTCCGGCTCTCAGAGTCATCATTTGCATTGGACATTGAGCGCATTGCCCCAAAAACCGAACTTCCACGACGCCGATATCATCTTCATATCGGACAAATTCGATATCTCCTCCGTCCTTTTTCAAATATGGGCGAACTTCCTCCAAAATTGAGTGGATGGATTGAATGACTGCGTCCTTTGTCATCATCACAAAGAAATTGAAATTGTTGGTGAATCTCCGGAAGCATGAGCATTTTTCCGAATAGCTGAAACAATTGATGCTGTGATAGATCGAATGATGTCTCCCTGCTTCAAGTATTCGGGGTTTAGAACAACGGGAAAACCTGAATCTCCACCTTCTCTTGTGTCTATGGTTAGAGGGACTTCACCCAAAAATGGAACACCTGTGTCTTTGGAAACTTGCTCGCCTCCACCTTTACCGAAAATGTGATACTGTTTTTCGGGTGCATCGGGAGGAATGAAATAACTCATGTTTTCAATCACACCAAGAATGGTGACATTCACTTTTTTGAACATGCTGATGCTTCTTCGCACATCGGTGACTGAGATTTCTTGTGGGGTGGTTACAATCACCGCACCGTCAAGTGGGACTCTTTGAGTGAGAGTCAACTGAATATCTCCTGTTCCTGGTGGTAAATCAAAGACCAAAAAGTCCAGATTGCCCCATGCTATTTGATCCATCAGGGTTGTAAAATACCCTGCAAGCATCGGACCTCTCATGATGGCCGCTTGATCTCGATCCATGATGAAACCGATAGAGGCTATTTTCACTCCATATTGTTCAATTGGGTAGCCAAGTAATGCACCAGATTCGGTCTTTTCGGCTTCCATTTGTTTGCCGGCCACTCCATACATTGTTGGAATGCTCGGCCCATAAATGTCGGCATCCAATAGTCCGACCGATGCACCCCTTTGCGCGAGTGCTGCCGCAATATTGGCGGCGATGGTAGACTTTCCAACTCCACCTTTGCCTGAAGAGACGGCAATCAAGTGTTTGATTGTTGGTAATACATTGGGATTTGCTGCTCTTGGCACTACAATTTCACGAACATAAATATCGACAGAATACCCCTCGGCAATGCTGAGTATGTTTTCGCGTATGGCATCTTCAATTGTTTTGGCAATCCAATGTACCGGGGGATACAATTCAATGTAAACCGATATGGTCATGCCATGAATTTCAACCGATTGTATCGCATTTAAATCATGTAAACTGATATTCAAGTCCGGATCGAGGATTTTTCCTATTGATTCGCGTATATGCTGTTCTGTCATTTGTGTTGTGATTGTGGTTGACAAAATTCCATCAATACTCCACCTGTTGAACTCGGATGAAGAAATGCAATCTGCATATCATGTGCTCCGGGCACCGGTGATTCATTGATGAGACGAATACCATGTTCTTTTGCATGGGATAAATCTTCTGTTATTGCATCAGATGTAAAGGCAATATGGTGAATGCCTTCTCCTCTTTTATTGATGAATTGAGCAATTGGAGAATCGTCTGAAAGGGCAGCTGTCAATTCTATCAGAATGCCATTCAAAGAAAATGAGGCGATGCGCACTTTCTGAGTTTCAACTGTTTCTTCATGAAAATTTTCTATGCCGAACAATGTGGAATATCGTTCTTTGCTTGCATCAAGATCTTTTACCGCAATGCCAATGTGATTTATTGAAGTAAGCATCACTTCTTTCCTTCATGAAGTGCGAAATATATTTCTTCGGCTCTTTGTAATTCTTCAAGCGTATTGATTCCAATGAACTCAGATGAATTCATTGCAGGTATTGCTGCAACAGGGAGGTTTTTAGCATGAAGAAAACCGATGATGTCTGTAAGGTAATATTCACCTTGAGCATTGTTGTTTGAAATACCCGACAAAGCTTCGAACAATGCACTACTTTGAACAAGGAACATCCCTGTATTTATTTCTTGAATCTTCCTTTGAGAATCACTAGCATCTTTTTCTTCTTTTATTCCGATGAAATCACCATTCTGCGAGCGAAGTATCCTTCCATACCCTTTTGGATCATCAAGAAATGTTGAGACCGTTATTGCATCGGGCATTGGTTGAAGAGTTGAAGTTTCATGAATCAGAGCAGATAGAGTATTCGTTGAGATAAGTGGAGTATCACCTGTGAGAATGAGTACATAACCGGAGAAATCTTTTAATCGATCTGAGGTTTGCATCACGGCATGTCCAGTCCCCAATTGTTGTTCTTGAACTACGGACTTTATCGAGGGATAAAAATTGTTCAAGAATGATTCAACCAATTCTTTCTTAAAACCGATCACCGGTAAAATGATATCTGGCTGAAGTGGAACAACTGCATCGATCACATGTCCGAGAAGTGGTTTGCCTGCAAGCTCTGCCATGACTTTGGGCCGATCTGTAAGACCCATGCGTGTTCCTTTGCCTGCTGCGAGAATAATAACTGCAAGATTCATGAAAATCAGCCGTGAACAAAGGAGTGAGGCTCTATGGAATGTGAGCGTTCCAAAATATCATTATGCTCATTGACGAGAATGATTGTTGGTTTATAGTTTCTTGCTTGTTCATCGGGCATAGTTGCATAACTAATAATGATGATTCGATCTCCGACTACACCTTTTCTTGCTGCAGCACCATTCAAGCAAATGGTTTTGCTTCCTCTTTCACCGGGAATGATATATGTTTCGAGTCGTTCACCATTATTGATGTTGACAATTGAAACTTTTTCATAAGGTAAAAGGTCTGCAGCATCCATCAAATCTGAATCAATGGTCAAGCTACCTTCATAATGCAATTCAGCTTGAGTGATGGTCGCTCGATGTATTTTTGATTTAAACATTATGCGCTCCATTGCGCAATCCTCATATTGAGTGAACAAGATTAAAAACGCAGAAGGTATTGCAATCGTTCCTTGATTGTCTCAACTGTGGGAATGACTGAATTCATCAGCTGCGTATTGTAGGGAATTGGTATGTCCGGAGTTGCAATTCGCACAATCGGCGCATCCAAATATGAAAATGCATCTTCGGTTATCGTCGAAGATATCTCCGCACCAAAGCCTCCTGTTATACAGTCTTCATGTACAATCATGCAATGGGCTGTTTTCTTGATTGATCGTAAAACCGTTTCTCTGTCCCAGGGACATATAGTACGAAGATCAATGATTTCCAATGAATATTCAGGTAAGAGTTTTTGTGCTTCAAGAACACGATGCAACATTTCACCCCAAGTTACGATTGTCGCATCCTTTCCTTCGCTGACGACATTAGCCACTCCAAAAGGAACGATATGTGAATCTCCCGGATAATACCCTCTTCCAAATCCTGTGTCAAGCAGATTTCTGTGTTCCAGAAATACAGTGGGATCATTTCCGCGAAGGGCTGTTCGTAACAGTCCTACCGCATCATTGAGTGTGCTTGGAAAAGCAATGCGCCAACCTATGGTATGAGCAAAAATAGCCTCACCGGAAACGCTATGCCATGGATCACCGACAACTTTGCTATGACCAACCGGAATCCGTACAACCATCGGACAAGCAAATCTATTGTTGGTTCTCCATCGTACAGTACCGGCATCATTGAATTGTTCCATTGCAGGATCAAGGTATTTTCTGAACTGAATCTCAGGGACCGGCATGAGTCCTGCATATGCCATTCCAATTGATCTGCCAAGGATTCCTTCTTCTGACAAGGATGTATCAAAAACTCTTTGCGAGCCATGTGAAATCTGCAAATCGGTTGTTGCTCCATGAACACCACCTTTCACGCCTACATCTTCACCAAATACAATGAGTCGGGGATTGATTGCAAGTTCAGTATCAAGGGTGGCTTTAATCGCCTTAATCATTTCCATTCGAGAAGAAGGTTTTTCTTCTGTAATGGGAAGAAGTTTAGCACTCTCCGGCAATAATCCACCAATTTCTTGTGATTCACCTTGGAAGAATACATGAGCGCGTACAAACTTTTCATCTGGAATGGGGAAAGACAAAGCTCTCTCCAGTCCGCTTCTAACTTTCGCCTCGCAATCATTTAATAACTGTTCCCATTCCTTTTCCTTGAGGAATTTCTTTTTTATGCAAAAGCGCTTTAAGGAATCCAAGGGGTCGCGTTCTATCTCGAATTGTTTTTGCTCATCAGATTTGTAGGATTGCGAATCTTTTCCGGAATGTCCGCATAGCCTTGGTACATCAAGACGAAGCAATACGGGAGAAATCCGTTTCCTTGCATGTTCGACTGCTTCATGAATCAATTCAGCCGTTTCCTCCGGATTTGTTCCGTCTCCTTCAAGAATCAATAAATTGGAAAATGCCGCGAGATTATGAGCGATGTTCCCTCCGGGAGTTTGAAAATCCCCCGTAACCGATATTCCGTATTTATTGTCCTCAATAAAGAAG
>JBJTFZ010000041.1:0-5135 GCA_046093685.1 bacterium | reverse complement strand
GAATGTCACCCAAGCCAGTGTCAAAAAGAATCTCGGGCGTTGTTCTGGAATCAATGCAACCAATTATCACACACATTGGATTTTGTTGCTTAGAAGTGATTTCTACTTGATGACCAAAATCCTTGTTTGTTAATTCACCCTTCAAAAATCTCTGATTTCCATCTTTTAGCAATTGAAGAACCTCCCTTGGCAAGAGTGCATCTCTGGTGACTTTATTCAATACCTGCACGAATTGAACATGATCTTTCAATTGATATTGCGATTTCTGACCCATGATATTCAATTTTATTGAACGCTCAATTGCCACGGTATTTTTGAAATCTTCTATGATCTCCAAAACATCATGATCGATAAAATCACTACTCGTTGCATCAATGACAACATTGCTTGAATTAGGAATCTCATAAAGAGTCTCTTTGATGGAAGCCTTATTGAGAAATGTCACCTGATTTGGCAATTCAAGTCGCATGATGTCACCAACATGCAATGAATAATTCTGCTTGGTATAGGGATTTCGGAAATTATTGAACAATAGAAATGCTATGCTTATGGCAAGACCGACTAGCACTCCAATCAATAAGTCTGTGAAAACGATTGCAATTACGGTTGCGACAAATGGTATAAACTGCTCTTTCCCTTTATTGTACATAGTTCTAAACAATTCAGCATTGGCAAGTTTATATCCGGTAACAAGCAATATTGCTGCAAGGGATGCCAATGGTATCATATTCAACATCGGAGCCAAAAACACAATGCTCAATACAAGAAATGTCCCATGGATGATTGCGGAGGCTTTTGTTGCATTATTGGTTTGAATATTCACTGAACTTCTAACAATCACAGAAGTAACGGGAATACCCCCAAGAATACCTGCAAGAATATTCCCTATTCCTTGAGCAATCAATTCTCTATTTGGTGGTGAATGCCGTTTATGCGGATCTAATTTGTCAACTGCTTCTATATTCAACAATGTTTCCAATGAAGCCACAATGGCAAGAGTAAAGGCAATTGTCCAGATATCGCTTCTGAAAAGATAGGAAGGATTGGGCAGTACAACACTTGTGTGCAAACTTGAAACATCCATTGCCGGAATGTTTACCATATGATTTCCTGCTATTTCCAAAACGGGAATCCATGTTTTGAATATCCAGGAAAGAGCGATTCCAAGTAAGACGACGAACAATGAGGGAGGTAGAAATGCCAAATGACGAAGTGGTGTTTTTTTCCAAAATATCAAACTCCCCAAAGACAATATTGCAATGAGAACAGCGCCCGGAGTAATAAATTCAACAGCATGAAGGAGGCTCGAAAATGTATTCTCACCAACTGCATCAAAAAATCCGAAATCTCCTTCATAATCTGCATCATAGCCAATTGCATGAGGTATCTGTTTAAGAATCAACACTATACCTATTGCAGCAAGTAATCCTTTGATGACATTTGAGGGGAAAAAATCAGCGATGTATCCCATTTTCATCATTCCAAGCAAGAGTTGGATTAATCCCGCAAGCATAACAGCAAACAAAAATATTTCAAATGACCCAAGTTGCTGTATTGCTCCAAGAACAACCGCAGCCAAACCTGCGGCGGGACCACTGACACTCGTATGAGACCCACTTATTGCCCCAATGACAATTCCTCCAATAATCCCCGAAATGATACCGGACATCAATGGTGCGCCCGATGCAAGAGCAATACCCAAGCATAATGGCAATGCAACTAGAAATACAACCAAGCCGGCAGGAAGATCTCGTGATAAGGTTTTCATGTTCATGTGCGTAACCAAAAGAAAGGCCGAATGGAATTCGGCCTAAAATAGAAAATCTTTTGTTCTTGTCACTTATTTGGCTGACATTGGGTCAACTTCAGGAGTTGGATCATCAATTTTATCTGTTGAAGCAGGAAGCGCCTTCTGTTTTGGCAATACAGTGAATGTCAATTCTTTGAGCGTATCAGAGTAATCCACTTCAACAAGTGTGTCTTCCTTTACAACCGATCTTAACAATTCTTCGGCAAGTGGATCTTCCAAGTATTTTTGAAGGGCTCTGCGAAGAGGACGAGCGCCATACTTCTCATCAAAACCTTTTTCAACCAAGAAATCTTTTGCTTCAGCACTCAATACGAGTTCAATATTGAGAGATTCCATGCGCTTGAGCAACTTTTCGAGTTGAATATCGATGATGGAGTGGATGTGCTCTTTTTTCAATTGTCTGAACACGATATAATCATCAATTCTGTTCAGAAACTCTGGATTGAACATACGCTTCATGGAATCTTCGATGGTCGACTTCATTTGATCATATTGACCATCCGGAGACTTGTCGGAGAATCCGATTGAACCACCGGCTTTGATATCACGAACTCCGACATTTGATGTCATGATGATGACAGTGTTTTTGAAATCAATCTTTCTACCCAAACCGTCAGTTAATATGCCATCATCAAACACTTGCAACAAAATATTGAACACATCCGGATGTGCCTTTTCGATTTCATCCAATAAGATGATGCTATAAGGCTTTCTTCTGACTTTTTCGGTCAATTGTCCGCCTTCTTCATATCCCACATAGCCCGGAGGAGCTCCGACCAAACGAGAAACGGCGAATTTTTCCATGTATTCACTCATGTCCACTCGGATGAGAGCATCCTCTGAATCGAACATGTATTTTGCCAATACTTTTGCCAATTCTGTTTTACCAACACCTGTTGGACCTAGGAACATGAATGAGCCGATTGGACGATTGGGATCTTTCAAACCGGCACGGGCTCTACGGATTGCCTTGGCAAGTTGCTCAACTGCTTCATCCTGACCAATGATTTTCCCTTTGAGTTCTTCGGACATCTTTAGCAATTTCTCGGACTCGCCTTCGGCAATTTTATTGACCGGAATTCCTGTCATCATTGCCACGACATCGGCAATATCCTCTTCGCTTACGGAGAACAATGATTTCCCTGCAGAACTTTCCCATTCTTCCTTTGCAGTTTCAAGTTCTTGCTGCAATCTCTTTTCGAGATCACGAAGACGAGCGGCTTCTTCAAAGTTTTGCGCTTTGACAACGCTGTTTTTTTGCAAGCGCGCATCTTCAATTTTCTGTTCAATTTCCGTGATTGACGGAGGTACATTGATATTCGCAAGGTGTACCCTCGCTCCGGCTTCATCCAATACATCCAGCGCTTTATCAGGAAGATGTCTGTCGGTGATATACCGTTCAGCCAATTTGACGCATGCCTGCACTGATTCATCGGTATATTTTACGCCATGATGAGCTTCATAGCGATCTTTCACATTATTGATGATTTGTATTGTCTGCTCGGGGGAAGGTGGCTCCACCATCACTTTTTGGAATCGACGGTCCAAGGCTCCATCTTTTTCAATGTGCTGACGATATTCATCAAGCGTTGTGGCACCGATGCATTGAATTTCACCGCGAGCAAGTGCCGGTTTGAACATATTGGAAGCATCAAGTGAACCTGAAGCCCCGCCGGCACCGACGATGGTATGCAATTCGTCGATGAATAAAATCACATCTTTGGCTTTTTCGAGTTCATTCATCACGGCTTTCATGCGTTCTTCGAATTGACCGCGATATTTTGTTCCTGCAACCAAAGAGGCAAGGTCAAGGGTGACGATGCGTTTGTCAAAAAGCACGCGACTGACTTTCTTTTCCATGATACGAAGGGCGAGACCTTCCACGATGGCGGTTTTTCCAACGCCGGGTTCACCAATCAATACGGGATTGTTTTTCTTTCTTCTTGAAAGCACCTGTGCAACACGTTCAATTTCTTTCTCTCTTCCAATTACGGGATCCAATTTCCCTTCAAGAGCAAGTTTGGTCAAATCCCTTCCGAAATTGTCCAATACCGGAGTTTTTTGTTTATCAGATTGTTGAGTTTTGGATGAAGAACGAACCTTTTCTTGTTTTGAAGGTGAGGATTTTCCATTGATGATATTATCCAATTCTTTACGGACTTCATCATAAGAAATTGAAAATTGCGAAAGAATTTGAGCAGCAATGTTATCATCATCACGAAGCAATGCAAGAAGCAAGTGTTCGGTGCCAATAACTTCTGATTTATACAATTTTGCTTCGAGATATGTGATCTTTAGAACCTTTTCCGCTTGCTTTGTCAATGGAATATTGCCTATTGTCAATGTTCCACTGCTTGTGCGGATTGTATCCTCTATAGATTTTTTCAATTTGAATAAATCTACCCCGACATTTCTGAGGATTTTGACGGCTATGCCTTCACCTTCACGAATGATCCCCAATAACAAATGTTCTGTACCGATATAATCATGCCCTAATCTAAGCGCTTCTTCACGGCTCAGTCTGATCACATCTTGAACTCGATTTGAAAAATTACCTTCCATATTATTTTATCCTCCTCTTTGGGAGCCATTACTTGGTGAAAAACACATTATCCACAAAGGATGAAATGCATGTCGAAACTACTTGAATTAAGCGAAGTGTCAAAATGAAACTTATCAACCATGATATTTACTCAGAATTCGCTCAAAACCTGTGGATTGACGAGGATTTTTCGGTTATATTGCATGTCGATGCAGCTTTTATGGGCAATTGGTTTTTGACGGTCTTTCAATCTCACATACAATGTCTGAAATTCATTCAAAGGAAACTTATAATCTTCGATCAATGATCGCAGGTCAAGATCGATTCATTGTTGCACATCGAGGTTCATCAGGCACTGCTCCCGAAAATACTATCTCAGCATTGCAGCATGCGATTGAAGCCGGTGCACTCATGGTTGAGGTAGATGTGCAATTAACAAAAGATGATCATGTTGTATTGATGCATGATCCCGGTCTTGGTAGAACCACGAATGGAAAAGGCATCGTCAGGTCAATGGCATTAGATGAATTGAAAACACTTGATGCGGGATCTTGGTTCAATGAACAATTTATTGGCGAACATATTCCTTTATTGTCTGAAGCATTGCAATTGTTGAAAAACCATGCAGTCTGCGTCAACATAGAAATAAAGCCACCTCAAAAAGAAGATGATCATATCGCAAGATTATTGGCCATAGTCGAAACAGTCATTGCTCACAATATGCAGCATGTAACCTTGTTTTCTTCATTTCATCATGAAAGTTTGAAATATATCAAGCATAAT
>JBJTFZ010000040.1:0-4633 GCA_046093685.1 bacterium | reverse complement strand
GGTATATACTTCACATATGTATATGCTGACGGTGCGTGGCATTTATTTGCTGAATATTGAATTTGACACTATGTGTCAATTACGAACCGAGGAGTTCGTACATCAAGCCCTACATTGTAGGGCTTTTTTTATAGCAAAGTTGAGCGCTTCGCTTGTTTGATTTTTGCCTGAATCTCTTCCCTGATGCTCGGCATATCTTCTTTGGACCATACAAGTTCGCGCATCCAATCATCGGCATTATGATTGTCTTTGATCATGCTTGTGAACAATAAACGCATCGTGAAGATATCTTGTTCGGGATACATCAAATGCAACATATATGCATAGAATCTCATTTGCATTTCATATCGCTCAACCAAGGCATCTACTTCTTCCCTCTGTGAACATGCATTTGTTTTCCAATCCCATACTTCGGCTTTGCCATTTGCGGCAATCAACATCAAATCATAGACAACAACGAAGAAGTCATCATCAATCGGTATTGTGAGTGAATACTCTGTTTTGGCATTGTGCAAACCCTTTACATTGTTTTGTATCAATGGTGTCTGATGAATGTTCCTGCATAATTTCAATACAGAATCCTTGATTGCTTCTTGTTCTTTTGAAAAGAGAATTGTTTCATGGATTTCTTGATCAATCACGGATGCAAGACTCTGCTCATTGATTGTTCCATCTTGCTCAATCCATGTATTGACATATTGAAGAACTCTGTGTACAAGAACGCCATATTGGGATGCTGAAATATCCTTGTGATCTTCATCATTCATGAATCCTGCATGATGTTCAGATTTCGAATCAGGAAATCCAAGTACATATTTCTTTCTGAACTCAGAAGAGTCTTGTTCAAGCATGAGAAATTGCGATGATGAATACCACTCATCTTTATATTCTTGTTTGCTTTCTTCAAACAATTCGGGTCTTTGTTCATTTCCATCCTCCTTTGTCTGGTCTATATCAGTAATTTCAATCAGAGATGTTTCAACATGAATCGGAATCTCAATATCAATCCCAACTATGGTTTCACTTTGTTGTTCCAGAATCGGTATAGTGGTATGAAATGCTATCGATTGATCTCCATCTATTGCTTTTGCAAAAGCTGTTGAATGTTGTGCAATCATCTGCATCATGCTTTTATCCGAAAAGGGTTTTCCTGCTTTTCGAGAGCTTGAGATAAATAGATGATCTTTTGCTCTTGTGAGGGCAACATAGAGCAATCGTTTTTTTTCAGCAAAATGCTTTGCCCTTCTTTCTCGTGATATTGCCAAGGAAATCAAAGATTGAACGGTTTCATGTGCACCGGAAACACGAGGTTGCTCTATGAGTGGCAAACCAATTCCAAATCTATCGGATTCATATACATCAGGCGGTGTGCTTCGCTCCTTGGCATTGGTGTCATACAAGATCACAATCGGAAATTCCAACCCTTTGGATGCGTGAATTGTCATGAGGTTTACAGCATCTTCCGTGTTTATGATAGGTGCTTCAGATTCATCATCGAATTCAGCCGCCAATTCCAATTCATGAACAAATGCATGGATATGTCTGAATCCTCTTTGTTCAAACTCTCTGGAAATACCAATCAATTTATCTGCATTCGCAAGCCATTGTGCTCCATCTTCCATTGTTTTTACAATATTCCTCCAATGGGATGCTTCAAGCATTGTATGGATGAGAATCGGTAATGACATTGTTTGTGCCTTCTGCACAAATGGTTTCAGGAGTTGAACCGCATTTTGGAGTGTCGGAATAGTATCCGGAAATTGATCCACATAATCTTGCACACTTTCCCATAAACTTCGATGAGGATTCTCTGACCTTGCTTTGTATATGTCATCATCGCTGATGCTGAAAAACGGGGAGAGCAATACACTTGCCAAAGAAATGTCATCATTGACATTGCTTAAAAATGTCAAGTAATTTCGTATGTCGACAATTGCAGGAGAAGCATAAAATCCTTTATTGCCCGTAGTGAAGTATGGTATACCCTCCGCCCTCAATGCCGCCATCAGTAGATTGACCATGGTTCTTCTTTCATAAAGAATCGTGCAGTCTTTATAGCGAACATCTCTCAAAACATGATGCTTTTCTCCATGTTCATCATGTTCTATGTCCCATATTTGTTTGCTTTTGTTCACTACCATGTCTTTGATTGCTGAAGCTATGAGACTTGCTTCATCCAACATGTTTTGTGATTCATCATCATCGGTTTGTGTATGAAGCAGAAAGGAAACGGTACCTTTCTGATCAGATTTCAATTCTTCATCTGATACATTTCTTCCTGCAATCATCTTTTCATACCCGACTTCATAACCATCGGATTTTTCACCCATTAACGATGTAAAGAGATCATTGATGAATCCGATGATGCCCGGAAGAAGTCGAAATGATACGGATAATGAGAGTTTACCCAACTGTTCATCTTCATTTAGATCATCAGTCCGGTTTATGGTACCATTGAGTACATTCGCTTTTTGAATGTCCGATGAAGCTAGACCAAAAACCCGTACATCTGCTGATCGAAAACCATATATGCTTTGTTTTGGATCTCCTACGATATAGAGATTCACATCTTCATCTGTTTTTTCGCCTTTCAAAGAACGGACTATCCCCGAAGCCAATTCATATTGCATTGCATTTGTGTCTTGGAATTCATCAATCATCAGAAATCTGATGTTTGAACGAATATTGGGTCCCGCCTCAGGATGATTCAATAATTCCATCGCAATGGTTTGAACATCGCTGAATTCCAATGTTCCTTCATTCCTCTTTTGTGTCTCATATAATTTGGATGCATGCATTGCTATGTCAACCAGCAAACGGGCATGAGATAATGCGTCCTTTTCTGCAGACAATACCGAGTTTCCTTGTTTCAATCCAATGTCTGCGACCTTGCATAGTATCTCGCATATAGTGACTGTATTTTCAATACGATCAATATTTATTGAGATCCATTCTTCAAGTGGTATATCGGAATACTTTTTAAATTTTGCGGTTGGTGTTTTCTTTTGAGTTACATAGTGAGAGACTGCCTGTTTTGTTATTGATTCGAATCCTCTCAAAAATGAAAATGTTGTATCATTCAGTTGATTCAGCAATCCGGCATTGTATTGTTGTATTATTGAGTTCCAGGCTGATACTGTTGATTCATCAACAAAATCAGCATTGGAAAAGCCCGGTAATTCATTCACTGCCGAGAATATCAATTGAATCTGCTTCTCTATATCATTCCTTATGGCCGACCATGCTTGATCTATGATTGAATCATCGTTTTGTTGTAGTATGTGGTATAAGTTCAAGAGAGACATTTCCCCCTTCCTCAGAAGATGATCCAATGCCTTCGTGACGGTTGCATGATGATGCGCATGAAACAGTTTTTTTACTGATTCCGATTGTGGATTGTTTTCATCAAGAGCATGAATCAAAGCATCCTCAATGCATTGTCTTCGCATCGTTACCGCTTTGCTTGTGGGAAGTGGTGATAGTGAGTGTGGAACTCCTGCCTCGATTGGATATTCTCTCACTATCTGACTACAGAATGAGTCAATGGTGGATATTCTCGCGGAGCTTAAATGTTGTCTAATTCTCGACCACATCTGAACATCCAGCATCCGTTCATGATCGATGGCTTGATGTAATTTTTCTTCAACTGCATCCATTACTCTTTTCATCATTTCCGCAGCGGCTTTTCTCGTGAATGTGATGGCCACGATGGATGATAGGTCTATTCCGGGATGTTGTTCAAGTATATGTATGAATCGTTGTACCAATACTCTTGTCTTTCCGCTTCCTGCCCCTGCGGATACAGAGATATGTCGGTCGAATGCCCTACCCAGTATTTGTTCTCTCGTCTCTTTCATGATTCCTATGCAGAGAAAAAAAGCCCGACGGTGAACACACGGTCGGGCTTTGAATATTCAATGCGTGAAATTATTTCACGATGTCAAGCAATTCAACTTCGAATACCAATGTTTCATTTGGTCCGATTGCATTTCCTGCTCCGCGCTCGCCATATGCAAGTTCAGCAGGAATATAGAATTTATACTTAGAACCTTTGCTCATGAGCTGAACGCCTTCTGTCCAACCTTTGATCACACCATTGAGAGGAAATTCAACGGGCTCACCGCGATCAACTGAAGAATCGAATGTTGTGCCATCGATGAGTTTACCTGTATAGTGCACTTTAACTGTTGATGAAGCAGTTGGTTTAGGACCTGTGCCTTCTGTGATAACAGAATACTGAAGACCACTTGGTGTTGACTTTACACCTGGTTTGTTTTTGTTGTCAGCAAGAAACTTCTCGCCTTTTGTTTTATTCTCGCCACCTTTTTTGGCTGCTTCTTCTTGTGCTTTTGCCATGATTTCTTGTTGGAACTGAGTCAATACATCGCCCATTTCCTTTTCTGTCAATTGTGTTTTTGCACCTGTATATGCATCAAGCAAACCCTTGACCAAAATATCTGTTGTGATGTCTACCTTTTGGTCTTTCAAGTTTTTACCGATGCTCACACCGATACTATAACTTGCTTTGTCTTTTTGGGTCTTGAGTTCCATTGATGCTCCTTTATCGGACGATTGTGAACATGCTTGAACGGAGAATAGTCCGATGCATGCCATTGCAATGATTGCTGAACGG
>JBJTFZ010000039.1:0-2780 GCA_046093685.1 bacterium | reverse complement strand
AATGAATCCTCCATCAATCGATGTTTGGCTTGTTGTGTGGACAAAGAATCACTCATTGAATAGGAATTGAGATGAGACCGAAAAAAACAGCGTATTTTTGTCAAAATTACGGATTTGACCGCATTCAAGGGTCACAGGAACCGCATGATAACATGCTTTGTTGGCATAACATTCCACAATCACTGAATTATCTCCTACATGAGTCGAACACAGAGCCAAAAACCGGATAGATCGACAATTTCAGATATACCCGAAGAACTCACCCACATCGCAATACGAGGCGCAAGAGAGCATAATCTGCGCAATGTGTCTTGCGATATCCCGCGTGATGAATTGGTGGTGATTACGGGGATTTCCGGTTCAGGGAAATCATCTCTTGCATTCGATACCATCTATGCGGAAGGACAAAGGCGATATGTGGAATGCCTCTCGGCTTATGCCAGACAATTCTTGGGCATGATGAAAAAGCCGGATATCGACAGCATCGAAGGATTGTCTCCTGCCATTTCAATTGAACAAAAATCCATCGGCAATAGCCCGAGATCAACAGTTGGAACTGTCACAGAAGTTTATGACTATCTGCGTTTGCTTTTTGCAAAGATTGGCATTCAACACTGCGTGGAATGCGATATCCCAGTTCACAAACAAACCACTGAACAATTGGTGAATATGCTGCTCACAAAACCTGAGGGTATGCGCATCATGATTTTGGCGCCTGTTGTGAAGGGTCGGAAGGGGCATTATAAAGAACTTTTCGAGCAATTCAGAAAGCAAGGGTACACAAGAGTTCGAATCGATGGTGAAATAACGGAAATCACTGAAGGGATGCAGGTTTCAAGATATCAGACACATTCGATTGAACTCATGATTGATCGCCTAATGATCAGTGCTGAAGCCGAATCACGATTGACGGAATCTTTGGAAATCGCTCTCAAATTGGGTGAATCGGTTGTGATGATTCTCTCTGAAGAAAAGTCCGGACAATGGAAAGAATCATTGCATTCAACTTTGAACACATGTCCACAATGCGGGGCCGGATATGATACGCTTGCTCCAAATGCATTTTCCTTCAATTCACCATTCGGAGCATGCGAAGATTGCGAAGGATTGGGTATTGTGAGTGATTTTGCAGAAGATCTGCTCATACCCAATCCAAAACTCTTACTTGCCGAAGGTGCAATTGGTCCTTTGGGGAAGAAGCGCAAAACACAATTATGGGATCAGATCATACAATTATCGAAGCAATTACGATTTGACCTTACAATGCCTTATGAAGAATTAAGCGAAAACATTCGCACGATACTCATGCATGGAAGTCGAGACACCGTAAAGATTCAAGTACCTGGAACCCGATCCATGTTCACCGCGCAGGTAAGGTTTTCAGGCATCATTCCACATTTTCGTGAAATGTATCATCAAACTTCTTCATCGGATATCAAGCAAAAATTGGAGCAGGCAATGAGCGATGTGGAGTGTGATACATGCTCCGGTGGTCGCCTGAAAAATACTTCACTTGCCGTTAAGATTGACGGTAGATCCATTTCACAGATAACCAAATTGGATATCACGCAGGGCATCGCATATATGCAAAAACTTGCTAAGCGATTGTCAGAGAGAGAAATGATGATTGCCTCAGTTATCCTGAAGGAAATCATCTCAAGAATGGAATTTTTATTGAATGTCGGCTTGGATTATCTCTCGCTTGATCGTTCCGCGAGAACGCTTTCGGGTGGTGAATCTCAGCGCATTCGACTTGCCTCTCAAATAGGATCGCAATTGGTTGGCGTGACATATGTATTGGATGAGCCAAGCATAGGCCTCCATCAACATGACAATGGAAAATTGATTCAATCGCTCAAGCAACTTCGTGATCTTGGAAATACGGTGCTGATTGTTGAACATGATCGAGAAATGATCGAACAAGCGGATCATTTGATTGATATCGGCCCGGGTGCCGGCGTTCATGGTGGAACAATTGTCTATGAAGGTTCACCAGATGACATCAATGTATACACCAAAAAGAAAACACTGAAATTTCCTGATTCAACGACTGCGCGATATCTTTCTGGTGAAGATGACATTGAATTACCTGATCAAAGAAGAATCGGTAATGGACAAACTCTCACATTGAAAAAAGCAACCGGTCATAATTTGAAAGGCATTGATGTATCCATACCTCTAGGAACATGGACATGCATCACAGGAATGAGTGGAAGCGGAAAGTCGACATTGATGAATGATACGCTCTACCCAATTCTTTCCAGACATTTCCATCATGCATTGATATCACCACTACCCTATGGCTCAATAGAGGGTTTGGAGCATATTGACAAAGTGATCGAAATCGATCAGGCGCCAATTGGCCGAACACCACGAAGCAATCCGGTGACATATACCGGCGTTTTCACACAGATTCGTGATTTCTTTACGCAACTCCCCGAATCAAAAGTTCGTGGATATAAGCAAGGTCGTTTTTCATTCAATGTTCCGGGTGGTCGCTGCGAAGAATGCGAAGGCGCAGGCATGAAGAAAATCGAAATGAATTATCTACCGGATGTATATGTGAATTGCGACATGTGTGGTGGGAAGCGATATAATAATGAAACCTTGCAAGTGAAGTATAAAGGGAAAACAATCGCTGATGTTCTCTCCATGACCATTGAAGAATCTCTCGATTTTTTCAGCGAGCTTTCTTCCATCAAACGAAAATTGCAAACCCTGCATGATGTGGGATTAGGATATATCACATTGGGTCAGCATGCTGACCCAATGTGATATAT
>JBJTFZ010000038.1:0-11752 GCA_046093685.1 bacterium | reverse complement strand
ATTATATCCCAATTTGAAGCCAATGAGTTTTCTTTTCTGATCTCTCACAATCAATGACATAGAAGATTCCTGATCATTGATTGTTGAAATGTAGGGAAGATCGGCTGATGTTTCAAATAGAAAAGAAGAAAGTTCAACGATCTCAGTTAGTAGTTCCTCTCCAATATATGCAGTATGTAGTTCGCATTGAAGAGTACCAAAATGGCCATGGAGATGAATCAAAGACATGGACGAAAATACAAAAATGCTAACTTGCCTCTTCTACATTTGTTTGCTCACGATTTATGACAATTCACAATGCATCCTCTACAATCGCTCATCGAATCACTTCTTGGCAAGACCGCCGAAGAACTGAACACTGAAGTACACCTGAATACGCTTAATAATTTTCTCTCAGCCTTGAATCTGGGGGAAATTCGTGCCGCAACAAGTGATGACAAAGGTATTTGGACTGTTCATCAATGGGTGAAGCAGGGAATATTGATGCTCTTCAAAATTGGAACTCTGAAGGATATGTCCATGCAGTCCATGTCGTTTTTTGATAAGCATACAATACCACTCAAGAAATTGACTTTGCAAGACAATGTACGATTGGTGCCCGGTGGATCGGCAATCAGAACAGGTGCTTATGTTGCTCCCGGAGTAATTTGCATGCCTCCGATGTATATTAACATTGGTGCATTTGTGGATTCCGGAACCATGGTAGATTCTCATGCGCTCATAGGAACATGCGCGCAAATAGGGAAGAATGTGCATGTAAGTGCTGCTGCACAAATCGGTGGCGTGCTAGAGCCTGCAGGTGCAAGGCCGGTAATTATCGAAGATAATGTAATGATAGGTGGAAATTGTGGGGTATATGAAGGGGTAAGAATCCGAAAGCGGGCAGTGCTTGGTACGGGAGTTATTTTAAATGCCTCCACTCATGTCTATGATTTGGTTCACGAAACCGTATTGAAGCCAAGTGCAGGAGAACCATTGGAAATACCTGAAAATGCCGTTGTCATTCCCGGCTCAAGGGCCATCCCAACTGATTTTGGAAGAACATGGGGGCTTTCTGCATCAACTCCGCTGATCGTAAAATATAGGGATGAGAAAACAGATGCAAAAACAGCATTGGAAGAAGCTCTGAGATAAAAAAAGCCGTCAAAGACGGCTTATCGAGTTTCTCTGTGGACTGTGTGTCTGCGAAGGAATGGATTATATTTTTTGATTTCCAATCTCTCGGGATGATTCTGTTTGTTTTTCGTTGTGGTATAACGAGATGCAGGTCTGCCTTCTTTTTTGGCTTCTGTGCATTCAAGCGTAATAATGACGCGGGCTCCTTTCTTAGCCATGGTCCTGATCCTGAAAGTATAGGTGTTATAAATTTAAGACAACAAGATTACAAAAATAGAAATTCTTACAGAAACCACCGCATTTTTTTAGTAAATCCCCTTACTATTACTGAATTTCTCCATTTCATTGTCAAAAGTTTTTTCCAAATTCCACTTGTTGGTTTCCGAATAATGATTAACTTTGTGGTCTCTGCATTGTAAGGGCAGGTACCAGAGCGGTCAAATGGAGCAGACTGTAA
This sequence comes from bacterium, assembly GCA_046093685.1. GTDB lineage: Bacteria > Bacteroidota > Ignavibacteria > Kapaibacteriales > UBA961 > UBA961. Next base: position 10,179 of record JBJTFZ010000038.1, on the reverse strand, counting down.
ATCTGCCGGCTTCGCCTTCGGAGGTTCGAATCCTTCCCTGCCCACGCAAGTGCTTTGAAATTGAAATGCGGGAGTAACTCAGTTGGTAGAGTCACAGCCTTCCAAGCTGTTGGTCGCGAGTTCGAGTCTCGTCTCCCGCTCAACCGAATCATTGCAGTGCCGATGTTCTGCATGAACGCTGATGTAGCTCAGTTGGTAGAGCACTTCCTTGGTAAGGAAGAGGTCGACGGTTCAATCCCGTTCATCAGCTCTTAACATGCGTTGACAGACGATTACGGGTGTAGCTCAATCGGTAGAGCAACGGTCTCCAAAACCGTAGGTTGTGGGTTCGAGTCCTACCGCCCGTGCTACGGCCAAAACAGTCACAGGAAAGATATGATTGCGAAAATCAAACAATACTCAGGCGAAGTCTCCAAGGAGATGAAGAAGGTTTCATGGCCTTCCAAGCAGCAACTCAAAGAATCCACAATTGTTGTGATTGTGACATGCTTGCTCATATCCGCATTTGTTTGGATCATAGATTTTTTAATGACTTCATTCATACAGACAATATTCTAATTCAGTGAATTGGCAGTTGATTCAGCTTCCTTTGAGGCTGAATCTTTTTGTCTAAACACTGTTTTACATGAGTATAACAACCATGGAAGATATCCAAAACACGCAATCTCGTCCCGACCTCAAGTGGTATGCCTTACGCACATTCACTAGTCATGAGGCGCGCGTAAAAACGAGCATTGAGCAAGAGCTCAAGCGTCTTGGGATTGAGGATCGCGTGAGATCTGTGATTATTCCCCAAGAGACCGTTTATGAGGTTCGTAATGGGAAGCGTCGTACTCGAATAAAAAATACTTTGCCGGGTTATTTGCTTATAGAGGCCAATCTCGACAAAAAACTGAAGGAAGTTATCTGTTCACTTCCATCAGTTGTCAGTTTTGCCGGAACAAAGACTGAGCCTACCCCCATTCAAAGAGATGAAGTCGATAGAATTCTTGGAAGAATGGAAGAGCGTAAGAACATAGCAACCATCGAGACATCATTTGCTGTGGGAGATCCAGTAAAAGTAATCGAAGGTCCATTTGCAACTTTCAGTGGCACTGTGAAAGCGGTGAATATAGAAAAGCAAAAACTGAAGGTTGAAGTTGGCATTTTAGGTAGAAAAACACCCGTTGAGCTTGACTTTAGTCAAGTGGAAATGGAAAATCACTGATTATAATTGTATCATATACCGTATCGTCTAAGTTATGGCAAAAAAAGTAATGGGTTCGTTCAAGCTCCAGCTTAAAGCGGGCCAAGCTACCATGTCACCTCCGGTTGGCCCTGCATTTGGTCAGCGTGGTTTGAATGGTATGCAATTCGTTAAAGAATTTAATGCGAAAACTGCCAAGGATGGTGATATGATCATCCCCGCATTGATCACATTCTTTTCTGACAAGTCGTTTTCATTTGTTCTAAAATCACCTCCGGCTGCAGTATTGCTTGCAAAGGCGGCGGGTTTGCCCGGTGGTAGTGCCACACCTAACAAAACAAAGGTTGGGAAGGTGACTGTAAAGCAAGTTGAAGACATAGCAAAACTCAAAATGCAGGACCTTAACTGCGATTCCATGGAAAGCGCCATCAGCATGATAAGCGGTACGGCACGTTCTATGGGTATTGTTGTTGAAGGTTAATTTTTTCTTTTCTAACTGAACGATAATATCATGAAATCACATGGCAAGCGTTTCAAAAACGCTATGAAAAACGTTGATCTCGCGAAGGAATATGTTCTTCGTGAAGCGGTAGAGCTGGTTAAAAAAAATGCAACCGCTAAGTTCGACGAATCGTTCGATGTGGCGATCCGACTTGGTGTGGATCCCAGAAAAGCCGACCAGCTCGTTCGCGGCACAGTGTCGCTTCCTCACGGAACAGGTAAATCCGTACGCGTACTAGTCATGGCCAAATCTCCCAAAGATGCAGAAGCATTGGCGGCAGGTGCAGATTATGCCGGCCTTGAAGAGTACTCAGAGAAAATCCAGGCTGGCTGGGCAGACATCGACGTCATCATCGCAACTCCGGATGTGATGGGAGAAGTAGGTAAGCTCGGTCGGATCCTTGGTCCTCGCGGTCTTATGCCAAATCCGAAAAGCGGTACGGTAACCTTTGATGTAGCAAAGGCCGTAAACGAGGTGAAGTCAGGTAAGATCGAATATCGCGTCGACAAAGCAGGTAATGTTCATGCTTCCGTTGGTAAATGCTCATTTACTCCGGATCAACTCTCTGAAAATATTCTTGCACTGTACAATAGCATATTGCGCGCAAAACCTTTGACTTCAAAAGGTAAATATGTGCGTGGAATCGCATTCAGTTCAACGATGGGACCAGGTTTGCAAATAAGCGAATCATCTCTTGCAGGAACAAGCGCAGAATAATCTAATTGTCTATTACGCACTTTTCGGATAACGGGCTTCTCGCCGAGCAATCGGTGCCGTGACCGAAAGTCACCATTTTAATATATCGTACAATATGGTAACCAAACAGCAGAAAGAGCAGGTCGTTGCCGATTTAGTATCCATGTTACAGGGTGCTTCTTCATTGTACTTACTTGATTATTCAACGATGACCGTGGCAGAGAGTAATACTCTACGCTCCGAACTTCGTAAGAAGGATCTCACTTTCAAAGTTGCCAAAAACAGGCTGATTCAGCGTGCATTGGCAGAAGTTGGTGGTTTTGAGATTCCTGAAGACAAGTTCTTCGGTCAAACCGGGATTATTTGTGGTTATAGCGATGCTATTGCACCTGCAAAGATCATCAAGGAAGTATCTGAAAAATCGGAAAAACCAAAGCTCAAAGCCGCTATCGTCGAAGGTCAGTTCTTTGACGGCAAGCAACTGAAGCAAATTGCTTCATTGCCGACGAGAGAGGATATGATCGCAGCAATCATGGGTAGCCTTGATGCTCCGATCTCCGGAATTGTCGGTTCCATCAATGCGGTCATGCGCGATGTTGCTTCACTTGTTGAAGAAGTCGCCAAGAAAAAAGCCGCATAAATCACTGAAATTTATTTGAATTTATTTATTGGAGAACATCGATGTCAGCAATCGTTGAAGAATTGGTAGAGAAAATCGGAGCGCTTTCACTTCTTGAAGCTTCTGAACTCAAAAAGGCACTTGAAGAAAAATTTGGTGTAACAGCAGCAGCTCCCATGATGATGGCAGGTGCTCCTGCAGCAGGTGCTCCTGCGGCAGCCTCAGAAGAGCAGACAGAATTTGATGTTGAGCTCACAGACGGTGGTGCCAACAAATTGAATGCAATCAAAGTTGTTCGTGAAATAACAGGTCTTGGCTTGAAAGAAGCAAAAGACATTGTTGAAGCAGCACCAAAAGTTATCAAAGAAGCTGCATCGAAAGATGAAGCTGAGTCAATCAAGAAGAAGCTCGAAGAAGCTGGCGCAAAAGTTACTCTCAAGTAATCAGCTGCTAAGCCCACGGCTTCACCCCCTCGGGGGAAGAAGAAATGAGAGGGCGGCAACGGTAATCCCGAATGCCGCCCGCTCTTGTCTTGATAAAGGTTGACTTTTTATACTATCCCTGAAAGGGCATGATGTTCGCAACGGACAAATCACATATTCCGTCATCGAAACACATAGGATTTCTCGATCAGATCCTTTGAAGATCTCGTCGGGAAATTGTCATTTTTTCTCTAGCCATTGGATTGTCATCAAGTTGATGATAGCCAAAACAGATTTTACCAGAGTTTGCTCTCTTGATCCCAAGGAGAAGACGAATGAATAAACCACAATACACAAGTGATGGACGTATCGTCCGCTTGCGTGATCGCGTCAATTTTGCTCAACAGAGAGAATATGCCGCGTATCCCGATTTGCTCAATCTTCAGATTGAATCATACAAAGACTTTTTACAGGAAGATCTGCATCCTTTCATGAGACAAGCAAAAGGATTGCAACAAGCATTTCTTCTCAACTTTCCGATTGAAGATTCCTCAGAAATTTTCCAATTGGAGTTCATGGAATATTTCGTTGAAAAACCAAAATATTCCGAAGAGGAGTGTCGTGAAAGAGAATTGACATATGCGAAAGCGCTGAAAGCACGCATGCGTCTTTCCAGTAAGGCAGATCCCTCTTCAGAGGATTTCATTGATCCTATTGAACAGGAAGTCTATCTCGGAAACATCCCTGCTATGACCCCTCGTGGGACTTTCATCATCAATGGTGCTGAGCGTGTCATCGTGGCTCAGTTGCATCGTTCACCCGGGGTATTCTTTGATGCTGCATTGCATCCAAATGGAACCAGGATTTATACTGCACGGGTAATTCCTTTCAAAGGTTCATGGATTGAATTCACTACAGACATTCATGATGTGATGTATGCCTATATCGATCGCAAGAAAAAATTCCCGGTAACCACGCTTCTGCGTGCACTCGGATATTCTTCCGATGAGCAGATTTTGGGTTTGTTCGAACTTGCGATGGATGTTCCTGCAGATCAACTCGATGAAAGTTATATCGGAAGGCGCATCGGCGGTGATGTCATCGATGTCAGCACCGGTGAAATCCTTGCAAATCGAGACATGGTCATTGATGAAGCATTGATGGAAGTGTTCAAGCAATCCGAAATTGAATATGTCCGCGTGTTCAGATTTGAGAATGTCAATGATGAACCTGTCATTGCAAAAACATTGGCCAAAGACACAACTCGTACTCGAGAAGAAGCACTTGAAGTCATATATCGCCAGATGCGTTCTAGTGATCCACCGGATATGGAAACTGCATTGGCATTATTGGAAAAATTATTCTTCAATGATAAGCGCTATGATCTTGGTATTGTAGGACGCTTCCGCTTGAATGATAAATTAAAATTGAATGCACCATTGGATTGCACGGTTCTTAGTTTGGAAGAGATCGTTACAATCATCAAATATCTCATTGATTTGCATGATCAAAAGCAAACCGTTGATGATATCGATCACCTTGGAAATCGCCGAGTAAGAACCGTTGGTGAGCAACTTTCTACTCAATTCAATCTTGGCTTGACAAGAATGTCTCGAACAATCAAAGAGCGTTTGAGCATGTATGATGGCGAGTCCATGACTCCATCGGAACTTGTGAATGCCCGTACAATCACAAGCGTGGTCAATCAATTCTTTGGTACAAATCAGTTGTCACAGTTCATGGATCAAACAAATCCATTGTCTGAGATGACACATAAGCGTCGTACTTCCGCCCTCGGTCCCGGTGGTTTGACTCGTGAGAGAGCAGGGTTTGAGGTACGAGATGTTCACTATACGCATTATGGCCGCCTTTGTCCGATTGAAACTCCCGAAGGTCCGAATATCGGATTGATTTCATCGCTTGCAATTCATGCTCGAGTCAATGAATTTGGTTTTATTGAAACTCCGTATCGTAAAGTTCACAATGGCAAGGTAACTGATGAAATTGAATTCTTGTCAGCTGAAAAAGAGGAAGGATTGATTATCACTCCGGCTTCAACCGAAGTTGATAAATCCGGAAAAATTTCCGGTGATCGTGTGAAAGCTCGTCAAAGTGGTGATTTCGTTGTTGTTAGCCCCGGTGATATTCAGTACATGGATGTTTCCACAGACCAAATCACAAGTCCCGCGGCATCTCTTATCCCATTCCTTGAGCATGATGATGCGAATCGCGCGCTCATGGGTTCAAACATGCAACGCCAAGGTGTGCCTCTATTGCGCCCTAAAGCACCAGTTGTTGGAACAGGTATGGAAGTTCGTGTTGCACATGATTCACGAGCAATCATTCTCGCTGAAGATGATGGTGTGGTAGAATATGTGTGCGCGGATTTCATTACGGTTCGATACAATGACAATCGTTCAGAAATCGAACGCATGATTTCTTTTGAAACCGAAAGAGTTCATACATATACTCTCCAAAAGTTTTATCGTACCAATCAAGATACTTGCATCAATCAGCGTCCTTTGGTGAGATCGGGTCAACTCGTCGTCAAAGGCCAACCACTGGCTGATGGTGCTGCGACTGAGATGAGCGAATTGGCGCTCGGACAAAATGTTCTGGTTGCATTCATGCCATGGCGTGGATATAACTTTGAAGATGCGATTATCATCAGTGAGCGTTTGGTTGCGGAAGATGTGTTCACTTCAATTCATATTGAAGAGTACACGCTACAAGTGCGCGATACAAAGCGTGGCGAGGAAGAGTTCACAAAAGAAATTCCGAATGTCAGTGAAGAGACAACCAAAGACCTTGATGACAATGGTATTGTTCGTCCCGGTGCAAAAGTTCGCGAAGGCGATATCCTTATTGGTAAAATCACGCCAAAGGGTGAATCCGATCCAACTCCGGAAGAAAAACTTCTTCGCGCAATTTTTGGTGATAAAGCAGGTGATGTGAAAGATGCATCGCTCAAGGCACCTCCGGGTCTCAAAGGTATTGTGATCAACACAAAATTGTTTAGTCGTCGAATGATGGCAAGTGATGCCGAATTGCGTGCTGAAGAGAAAAAACGTCAAGAAGCAATCACCAAGCGTGAAGGAAAGTTGCTCAAACATCATGATGATGATTGCGCTGCAAGGCTTGCTCAGCTTCTCGATGGCAAGAAAGTTCTTGGTATCAAATTGGTCAATGATAAAGTCGTTTTCCGTGCCGGAACCAAAATCACTGAAAAGGATGTACTCGAGAAGTACAATGACGGCAATTTGAAGATAGATGCATTGGATGTTGAGCAATCATGGTTCGATGAAGAAGCAACCATGAATCTTGTCAGACAATTGATGCATAACTATGCAGCAAAGAAGAATGACATCCAAGCCACTGCAAGAGCAGAAAAGAATAAGATTGCCGCGGGTGATGAACTACAACCCGGCATCTTGCAAATGTCAAAAGTGTATGTGGCCAAAAAGCGCAAACTTCAAGTTGGTGACAAAATGGCCGGTCGTCACGGTAACAAAGGTATTGTTTCCAAAATAGTACCTCTTGAAGACATGCCTTTCTTGCCTGATGGAACACCTGTAGACATCGTTTTGAATCCACTTGGCGTACCATCTCGTATGAACCTTGGTCAGTTGTTTGAAACTGCACTTGGATGGGCGGGAATGAAACTTGGAGTACATTTTTCCACTCCAATTTTTGATGGAGCAAGTTGGGATGAGGTAGGTGATTATCTTGAGAAGGCAGGTCTTCCAAGAACCGGTAAAACAGTCCTGTTTGATGGAAGAAGTGGTGAAGCATTTGAACATGAAGTTACCGTTGGTGTTATCTACATGCTCAAACTTTCTCACTTGGTTGAAGATAAGATTCACGCTCGTTCCATCGGACCATATTCACTCATCACTCAGCAACCACTCGGCGGTAAAGCGCAATTCGGTGGTCAGCGTTTGGGAGAGATGGAAGTTTGGGCTCTTGAAGCTTATGGAGCAGCTCATACATTGCAAGAAATGCTTACCGTAAAATCCGATGATGTTACCGGAAGAGCAAAGATGTATGAATCCATCGTGAAAGGAGAAAATATTCCTAATCCGAATATCCCTGAATCTTTCAATGGTCTCGTTAGAGAATTACAAGGACTCTGCCTTGATGTCGTGATTGAATGATGATGCTCCGCATTGTCTGATTTGAAAAGGAGAGTTTCTCTCCACCAACAAAGAACTATTTATACATCCAACTGGAGAAATTCGATGCAAGTGCATTCAATTCCCCGAAAAGGATTTTCACAGATAACAATTAAGATCGCATCACCTGATGAAGTGCTCAATCGCTCTAATGGTGAAGTGACCAAACCTGAAACGATCAATTATCGCTCATTCAGACCTGAAAAAGATGGTTTGTTTTGTGAGAAGATATTTGGACCGATTCGCGACTGGGAATGTGCTTGTGGTAAATACAAGCGTATCCGATATAAAGGAATCGTATGTGATCGATGCGGTGTTGAGGTAACTCAAAAATCCGTTCGTCGTGAGCGTATGGGCCATATCATGCTCGCTGTTCCCGTCGTTCATATCTGGTTTCTCCGTTCTCTTCCAAGCAAGATTTCTCATGCATTGGGAATGATAACCAAAGATGTTGAACGCATCGTCTACTATGAATCGTATGTTGTTGTTCAGCCGGGAAGCACCGGTCTTCAACAGAAAGATTTGCTCACTGAAGAGCAATATCTCGAAGTGATGGCCTCATTGTCGACTGCAGAGCGCAATATGGATGTGGATGATCCAAAAAAATTCATCGCATTGATTGGTGGTGAAGCAATCAAAGAATTGCTCAAGCGCATCGATCCTGAAAATGATTTTGAAAATCTTCGCATCAGATTGCGTGAGGAAACATCCCAGCAAAGAAAGGCTGAATTGCTCAAGCGTCTTCGCATCCTTGAAGCATTCACCGGCAATGAATTACCAAACAAGTCCAGACCAGAATGGATGGTTCTTGATGTGGTGCCGGTTATTCCTCCTGATCTCAGACCACTTGTGCCTTTGGAAGGTGGAAGGTTTGCGACGTCCGATTTGAACGATTTATATCGTCGCGTGATCATTAGAAATAATCGTCTTCGCAGATTGATTGACATCAAAGCTCCTGAAGTGATTTTGCGTAATGAAAAGCGTATGCTTCAAGAATCTGTTGATGCTCTATTTGACAATAGCCGTCGTAGTGTTCGCAGTGAATCGCAAAGAGCATTGAAATCACTCGCCGATGTATTGAAAGGCAAAACCGGACGATTCCGTCAAAACTTGCTTGGTAAGCGTGTAGACTATTCAGGTCGTTCAGTCATCGTGGTTGGTCCTGAATTGAAAATTCATGAATGCGGTCTTCCAAAAGACATGGCCGTTGAATTGTTCAAGCCTTTCATTATTCGCAAGTTGATTGAAAGAGGTCATGTAAAGACAGTGAAAAGTGCCAAGAAATTGGTGGAAAGAAAAACCAATGAAGTGTGGGATATTCTTGAGAAGGTGATTGACGGACATCCAGTGATGCTCAATCGCGCTCCAACACTCCACAGATTGGGTATTCAGGCTTTTCAGCCCCGCTTGATTGAAGGGAAAGCAATTCAATTGCATCCTCTCGTCACAACAGCTTTCAATGCCGACTTTGACGGTGATCAAATGGCCGTGCATGTGCCGATTAGTCATGAAGCACAGCTTGAAGCATTATTGCTCATGCTTGCATCACACAATATCATGCACACTCAGCATGGAGACCCGATTGCTGTTCCTTCTCAGGACATGGTTCTTGGTGCCTATTACTTGACGAAACTTCGTCGTGGTGCACCTGGCGAAGGTAAAATCTTTGCATCACCATCGGAAGTTATCATAGCATATAACTCTAAGCAAATCAGTTTGCATACCAAGATCAAAGTTCGCATTGAGATTGAAAAAGGAACTCGCAGTCAACTTATTGAGACAACAGTTGGACGCGTTCTGTTCAATCAGATCGTTCCAAAGGAAATGGGATATCTCAATGAATTGCTGACAAAAGGTCGATTGCGTCAGATTATCGGTTTGTGTTTCCGCAAAGCCGGTCTTGCAAAGACAGTTGAATTCTTGGATAATTTGAAGGAAACGGGATTCCTCACAGCAACTCGCGGTGGTCTATCCGTATCCATTTCAGATGTGGTGATTCCTGATGAGAAAGTGACTATCATTGAAAAGGCTCAGGAAACCGTTGACAATATCGAAGAGTATTATCAAAATGGTGTTATCACATCAGGTGAGCGATACAACAAAATCATTGATACATGGTCAAATGCAACCAACCGTGTTGCAGATAAATTGTACTCTGAACTGCAAAGAGAGTCTGATGGCTTCAACACATTCTGGATGATGCTTGATTCTCAGGCTCGTGGTTCTAAAGAGCAGATTCGTCAGCTTGCTGGAATGCGCGGATTGATGGCAAAACCACAAAAATCACTTTCAGGTGCAAGTGCAGAGTTGATTGAAAACCCAATTATCTCAAACTTCAAAGAAGGCTTGACGATTCTTGAATATTTCATCTCCACACACGGTGCTCGTAAGGGTCTTGCAGATACCGCTTTGAAGACTGCTGATGCAGGATATTTGACTCGTCGTTTGCATGATGTCGCCCAAGACATGATCATCTCTCATGATGATTGTGGCACAATCCGCGGTGTTGAAATGCGCGCATTGAAAGATGGGGAAGATATCAAAGAACCACTGACAGAGAGAATTCTCGGTCGTTGTGCCCT
>JBJTFZ010000037.1:0-2429 GCA_046093685.1 bacterium | reverse complement strand
TTGTAATGCAGCAGCTCTCATTGTCTTTGACTCAAAGCCACAATATTGGATTGCACTTCATGTAAATCTCGATCAATTTGTTGATCGAGTGGTTGTGGATGATTTAGAAACTATGGAAGATTATGAAGCAAGAGATAGGTTAAAAGATGAAAGATTTTCCAAATGGAGAGAACAGTTTTATTCAATGCCAATATCAAAATCACGAGAGATTATTAATAGCACGCTTAAACAAGAGACTTTATTGATTATTGACAGTATTTCAATTCCTGAATTTTTCTCAGGGGATGAGGGCGAAATCATCGGAGTAAAAACAAAGCATAGAACCAGGCAATTCAATGAGAGAATATGGTATGATACTCGAATGAAAGTTGGATGTCAAAGATCGGAAGGGTATGGTTTACGATTTCCATACAGGGATGATTTAGGAATGTTGGATACCTTGATAATAAATTCCATTATTCATCTGCAATATCCAAAATGCGATACAGGAAATGTTAATGCGATATGGTGGAAAAATGACCAAGACATGAATTTCTATGCTAGCCATTCAACACATTTCGAATACCTTATTGGTCAATTCATATCTGTCTCCGATTATGTTGGAAATGGAAATGTATTTTTTGCAAAGTGTAATGATGGAAATACATTGGCATGGTATATGTTCTCTGCAGAGTTTCCCGAGGGAGAATTTTTAGATTTACCCAATGATTCTAACATTTTGCCCAGAATTGTAGGTGGGGATAGCGATTTTGATGATTTTCAGAACTATGTCATTGTACAAAACAAGAAGATTCTAGGGGCATATTTTTCCGAAAAGAAGATATTCTTCCCTTTTCCCAAAGAATATAAGCTTATCTCAAACAATGAATATGAATCTGTCATTGTAAAAAAGGGCAAGAAAAAATACTACTATGATATTCAATATGATGATGAAAGGCATCCATTTGGGAAATTTGAATCTACTGCAAGCCGTTGATAGGAAATATGAACATTTGTTAGGGCGTTCTGAATAATGGAAGTATGGATATTCTTTTAAGATTTATTGCTAATTTCCGATATGTATCCACTCATTCTTATCGGATTATATTGATGAAATCAATTCTACACATTTGTATCCTCTTCTTTCTTTCCCTCCCTGTTTTTTCCCAAAATGTCCCCAAAACCTTTGTCATAGAAGACCATACGGGAGCATGGTGTGGTTGGTGCGTGCTTGGCAATCAGGCATTGAAGGACTTGCATTCTGAATTTGGCAATCGTGTGATTCCAATTGCGGTGCATAATCGCGATGGCATGTCCCTTCCAATTCAAACCGACTTGGCGAAAGTACACAATGTGTCCGGATATCCCACCGGTGTGATCAATCGAAAAGAAAGAACAGTGGATGGAACTACCGGATATGGTGTTCATCCATCATCTTGGAATAAGGTGATTGATACAACAACGATGAAACAAACCGCACAAGTGAAGGTGCAGATTTCTTCATGGAAAGTTGATACAATTGCAAAAACTGTTACTATGACGGTTTCAGCAGAATTTTTTGAAGATTTTTCAGGACCTCTTGCATTCAATTGCGCAATCATGGAAGACAGCGTCACAGGAACGGGAAAACAATTTGATCAAGTGAATTATGTAAGCAATAGAGCCGGATATGAAGGACATCCATATTTCTATGAAGAAGGAACGATAACCAATTATGTTCATGAAAATGTTCTTCGACATTATGGTGGTGGAATTAAAGGAATTCAGGGATCACTTTCCAATGGTGCTTTTTATGGCGATGTAAAACAACACACATTTGTGATTCCAATGGACTCCATGACCATACAGCATCCACAGCATATATGGGTTGCAGCATGGGTTCAAAACGCCGAGCCCGGACATGAAATCCTGAATGCTGCAAGTGCGGGAAAGTCTCCTACACCCAAGTCTCTCGCAGTTGCGGCAGGAATTTCTGTTACAACACCTCCTGCACAAATTGAATCAGGTACTAAACACAATCATACCATCAAATTGAATAATACAAGAGAATTCCCCATCACAGTTCGTGTCTTTGCTGATCAAGAAAGTATTGTTTCGGATGGTTGGTCATTTGCATTTACTCCTCCTGAAATTGAGATACCCGCAAAAAGCTCTCGAAATGTATCACTTGAAACGAGCTCTGCATCGGGGATTGGAGCAGCTAACTATATCATCAGAGCGCAAGTGGTTCCAAAGGATTCGATACGCGGTCTTTCCACGAAAACTCAAACTACGGTGATTTCAAAAGAACAAGACATCGTCATGATGCATTTCGAAGGCACACCTCAAGATGCCACATTACAAAATTGGTCTGATTTGCAGGCAAGTCCACTATATGCAAAGAAGGTGTCCATCATCGCAATACCTTCACTACCAGACCCTGCACACTCCATCGGAAATCCCTGATAGAT
>JBJTFZ010000036.1:0-2669 GCA_046093685.1 bacterium | reverse complement strand
CGTTTGGATATAGTGGAGGGATCACAGGTCGTTCCGCCTCAGGTTGTGGGGGTTGTCATGGTGGACAAAGCACGGCCACTACAGTTTCTTTGCGTGAAGGCTCCGGACCATTTACCATACAGGCCGGGTCATCAAAATCGTTTAGGGCTGTTGTTGCACATTCATCAATGAGCAAAGCTGGAATGAATGCAAGCATAAAGAATAGTTCGAATGCAAATGTGGGTACATTTTCAGCACTGAATAAATGCGTAAACTCTGGAGGAGAACTTACTCAACCATCTCCTGCCAACATGTCCGGTGGGGAAGTCGAATTCGGATTCACATGGACCGCTCCCTCAACACCGGGTACATATACTTTGCGTATGGCAGGAAATGCTGTCAATGGAAACGGAAATGATAATGGTGATGCATGGAATCTTTTGGATGAGGTCACAATCATCGTTGAAGGAGGATCCTCAATTACTCTCACAAGTCAAACAACACCGAGTACCGTATGTAGAAATGGAACAGTGAATGTGACTTGGACAGGATCCGGTCTTTCCGGAAATACCGTCATTGAAGCATCTCCGAATGGAAGTGCTCCGTGGATTCTTTTGGGATCTGTGCCGGCATCCACCCTGAATTATACATGGAATATTCCCGCCGGTCAACAATACAGTTCGAATTATCGCATTCGTGTGACGAATGGCACTGCAATAGACACGATTGATGCACCTATAGCCATTCTTCCTGTTCCTGTCATCACGATGAATCCACAACCTTTTGACACAGCTTGTGCCGGAACAAATAAAACATTGAGTGTGAGTGTTGAAGCAGATGAAAGTTTTCTTTCATTTCAGTGGTTTAGAGACAATGTTTCCTTGCCGGGTGCAAATGCCAAAACATTGACGATAATGCAAGCCGATGCAAATTCAGCCGGAGTGTATACATGTAGAGTATCCGGGTGTAGCCAAGTGACAAGTACGCCATCACGATTGTTCATTGCCTTGCAAACAGCAATCACATCGCAACCGGCTTCAATAAATGGATGCAGAAATTCACAGGCATCGCTGAGCGTGAATGCAGTAGGACAAAATCTTGTGTATCTCTGGAAGAAAAACGGTGTTGACATTCCAAATTCAAATAAGTCTTCACTTTCATTTACTTCTCTTCAATCAACAGATGCAGGTTCATACACTTGTGTGATAACCGGATATTGCGGTACACCCGTGACAAGTTCCACGGCAACGGTTTCAATCATTCCTGCGCCTATTGTTAGTCTCTCATTCTCAAATGACACTGCTGTATGTGTTGGAAAACCTCTCAAGATTAGCGCGACCGGTACAGGAGGAACCATCACATCATATGTATGGAAAAGAAATGGAATTGCTCTCAATCTTACAGATTCTCTCCTAAATATTCCATCATTGTCATTGACAGATGCCGGTGCTTATACTGTGTCCGCAATGAATGCATGCAATGAAATGTCCACGGAAGTATCCGTAAATGTGATTGTCAGAGAATTACCCACGATACTTAGACAACCTCGTGATTCCTCTGCGATCGAAGGTACCGTGGCATCTCTGCGAGTGATTGCAGGTGGCACCGATATTCGTTATCAGTGGAGAAAAAATGGTGTGAATAGAGTTGGGGACACTTCCTCAGTCTTGACAATACCCATTGCTTCTCTCTCTGACTCCGGCTCTTATGATTGCATCGTTTCAAATACTTGTCAGTCCATTGTATCTGCAAAAGGAATTTTGTCAATCACGAAAGCCCCATCGGGACCTCGACTTGTATTGTCACAATCCGTGGTGGATTTTGGTTGCATAGACAAAGGAGTCAGTGAAGAAAAAACAATTCAAAACATGCTGAAAAATGAGGGTGAATCCGATTTGATTATCACTGCAATGAACATTGCAGGATCTCAAGCCTCACAATTCTCGATTGTCGGAGCGAAATCATTCACGCTATTGCCCGGACAATCTCAAACCATCACATTGAAATTCAATCCCGGTGAAGCACTCAATAATACCGCAGACATCACAATCAAGAGCAATTCAACAAATGGAGACAAAGTTTTTGGACTCATTGGCAAGAGTTGTTTTGAAAGAATAGATACAGCGGTGTTTTCACTTGGAACATTGATTTCCGGAAAGCAAAGTCTTGATACTGTCATTCGTATTTGTAATTCAGGTAGCAAAGATGCCGGCATAACAGGAATCTCTATTGTTGGATCTGATAAATTCACACTGAAAGATCTACCGACATTCCCTCTTGCGATTCCATTTGGTGAATGTAAAAATATTGGTGTATCCTTCAATGCGAGTCAAAGTGGCACCTATACAGCAGGATTACTCATCACCTCAACGAGAGGTACATATACCATTCCATTGAATATTGAGATAGCAACCTCCGTTCAAGAGGAAGATATTGCATTGCTTCGCATCATGCCGAATCCGGTGAATAACCATTTCAACATAATCGGTTTGAAAGACGCAGGAATCATTTCGATCAACATGTATTCACTCATGGGGCAAATGATACTTGCATCTTCGGGACCATTCATGGATGATGCTCATGACATCTCCCTCATGGGTCTGCCGACAGGAGTATATGTCCTGAGAATGCAGGCAATAGATGGTAGGATATTCACGCGACATATAATGAAACAAGAGTAAAATAAGGGC
>JBJTFZ010000035.1:0-7513 GCA_046093685.1 bacterium | reverse complement strand
GGCTTTGCTTTCATGTACGCTTCACGGAAAGCAGCAATCGATGCCACTTTGAAAGCCATTTCAGATGAGTCCACAGGGTGATCGGCACCGTCATTGATCGTCGCGCGAACACCAACTACAGGCTGGCCAATCAATGAGCCTTCCTGAATCGCATCACGGAAACCTTTATCGCAAGCAGGGATATATTCACGAGGAATCACACCACCAACGATATCATCGACAAATTCATAAGTCTCAACTGCATCTGTTGGCAATGGTTCAAGGAAACCTGCAACACGCGCAAATTGTCCTGAACCACCTGTTTGCTTTTTGTGGGTATAGTTAAAATCAGCATTTGTTGTGATTGCTTCACGGAATGCCACTTTTGGTCTACCAACATTCACTTCGCAATTATATTCACGCTTGATACGCTCAATGTAAATTTCAAGATGCAATTCACCCATACCTTTGATGATTGTTTCACCACTTTCTTCATCACGATAAACGCGGAATGTGGGATCCTCTTTGGTAAAGCGATTCAATGCTTTTGAAAAGTTTACTTGACCAGATTTTTCTTTGGGGCTTACCGCAAGTTCGATAACAGGCTCAGGAACAAACATCGATGTCATGGTCACACTCAAGTTTCCATCGGTGAATGTATCACCTGATGCACAGTCAATACCGAACATCGCAACGATTTGTCCCGGACCCACTTCCTCGATATCATGCATCTCATCGGCATGCATACGAACAAGTCTTGGAACTTTGACGCGCTTGCCATTGGACATGTTCGTGATCATGTCGCCTTTCTTCACGCCACCTTGATAAATACGCATATATGTAAGCTGACCAAAACGACCATCCTCAAGCTTGAATGCCAAGCCAACAAATGGTTTTGTTCTTTCAGGAATCAACTCAAGTTTTGCTTCATTCTGACTTTGATCCAAACCTTCATTCTTTACGTCTTTTGGTGCCGGCAAGAACATTCCGACCGCATCAAGCAATACTTGAACGCCCTTGTTCTTCATCGCAGAACCAACATACAAAGGTGTGATCTTCAAACTGATGGTTTCACGACGAATGACCGGAATCAATTCTTCCGCTGTCACTTCTTCTTCCATCAAGAATTTTTCTGCAATTGCATCATCAAAATCAGACAATGCTTCAATCATTGCATGACGACGCTTCTTTGCTTCTTCTACATATTCTGCAGGAATCTCTTCTCTACGAATATTCTCTCCATTGTCTCCATCAAAGAAGACTGCTTTCATGTGCAACAAATCAACAACACCGGCAAATCTGTCTTCCAATCCCATGGGGAATGTCATGATCACAGGACGATGATGCAATTTCTCACGCAATTGCTCCGCAACACGATCAGGATTTGATCCTGAACGGTCAATCTTATTGATGAATGCAAGTCTTGGAACATTATATCTTCTCATCTGACGATCAACCGTGATCGACTGACTCTGCACACCGGCAACTCCGCATAATACCAATACCGCACCATCAAGAACGCGTAAAGCTCTCTCAACCTCAACGGTAAAGTCTACGTGACCGGGAGTGTCAATCAAGTTAATCTCATAATCACCCCAAGTGCAGTATGTGGCTGCAGACTGAATGGTAATCCCTTTTTCACGCTCAAGATCCATGGAGTCCATCGTGGCACCTACACCCGACTTTCCTCTCACTTCCTCAATCTTGTGGATTTTACCTGTATAGAACAAAATGCGCTCACTGAGCGTGGTCTTACCCGAGTCGATGTGGGCAGAAATACCAATATTCCGAACTTTTGAGATGTCTGACATAGCTGTCTAAACCTACCGCAATAGAATATTTATGAAGATGTTTACTTAGTCAAAATGATGTCTAACTCGCGTAAAGCGAAGACCACAAATTTACGGCAAAAGGGGCAATCGGCAAAATTAAATCGATGATTTTTAGAATTTTACGGCATTTTCCACAATGAATGGTCATGCGGGCTAACTATCAACAGGGGATGATTTTGCGGGCTTTTCCACAAGTGAATGTGGAGATGTTGTGGAGAAGAATCTTAGGGCTTCACAATGAATTTTCCGGAAATATTGTCTTGGATGGATTCCACCGTGAACAAATAGATTCCCGGGATGAAATCAGTGATTTCATCCAATCTGGCAATCAAAATTGAGGTACCTTCGTTTGCATAGGCATGATCAACATCCATCAACACTTTGAGGGTAGTTGTCTTCACGGGCATCCCTGAAGCCGTAAATATCTTCAATATTACCTCATCCCCAAGTGAAAGATTACTTGGTATGGGGAAATTTATGAATTTATGCCTTGAAATAATAAGTGGATTGGGGTAAGCTCTTTGAGCGGGAATGCTGTATTTCCCTCTTGCAAGCCGAATCAAAGAACAATTCGGGGTGGAATTTGTGTTGATGTCAGCAAAATAATTTGAAATGCCAATGGGTGTTTTTTGAGAATCATTGTCAATTATGATTGTATAGACCCCATCCTGTGAACCCATGCTTTTAAAATAATCAGGGTAGGCAGTGGAAATCATGATATGCGCTGTGTCCGGGATTTCCCCTAATGATGGTAGAATACATGTACTCAAAGAATATTCGAATGGAAAAACATAGCCTGTAAACAATGCATTTGGGTCTGCAAAGTCAACCGATCCCTTCAATTCGGGAAAAAAGCGAGCATCCCTGAATATCTCTACTGGATTTTTGCCAATTGCCCTTGTTCCCGTGAGATATATGCGTTCCTGATACCCGCACCAAAGTTGGTGTAGAGGAGTGGAATTGGCTTCCAGAGCCATTTCCAAAGCCCGATAGCCATAAGTTTTTCTTCCTATTTCATTCCATGTCTCGAGCAAAGGTGCATTGCCTGATTTGCCATGCAGATACTCAAAGAATAGGGCATTGGCATAGCCGGATGCAATCTGGTGCACATATCGTTGTCCAAATCTATTCTTCTTCGGTTCTAGAAAATAATCCTTGACATAGAAGTGATAGTCCTTGATTTCAGGATAGAGGTGAAATTCGAGCCAAGTTGAAAACATCTCATACAATGACACATCATATTGCTGATCATTCATCCCATAATTTGCCAATTGAATCGCATGATGATATTCATGAGCAGCTGTTATCTTCAGAGCATCCAAACCAAATGTATTGAATGCTGTATTTCCAAGAGAGTTTTTGTCATTGACGCTGTAGTTATTGTCAACTTCAATATATGTCAGTGAATAAGCATGCTTTTGAGTGCTTTGCGGTAGAGATTCCACCACTGTTGTTAATCCGTACATTCCCTGATCTGCAAATTCGATGATATAGACATCATAGGGATTGCTTCCATTTTCACCATTGTTAGGTGTTGGTGGAAATCCCATTGAATCAACTTCAATTGCATAAGCATGTTCAAATGCACGAGCACATTCTTCTACATAGTCCGGAAAAGAGTTGTTGTCTGCATCCCTTGGATCAACTGCGCCTTCGCCCACCAATGCATAATGTATGCGGAAATGTTGTTGCTTGGATAACAATGAATACGGAAGATCCGGCCTCAATAACCGCTCTCCCTTGCGGATGGCTTCCTGTCTTGCTTTGAAGCGATTGCCAAATGTCCCGCATTTGTCCGCAAGGAGTTGCATGGGCAACAACATGCAGACAAAAAGCAATGCTCTTTGCACAATACTAGAACAATACATGGAAATCATATCAACGGAACATTTCTTTGATCATGCCCCAAGTGCGACGAATGCCGCTCACACTGTGAGAAACACTCGCAATGTTGGAATAGGAAATTGAATTGTCATAGGCTATGACTTTCACTCTATATGAATACACTTTCCCCAAAATGCGTTCATTGTTTCCGCCTTTCATCAATGCATTTTCGTCGATATAACGATAGGTGTTTTGTGCACCCTTTGGTTCAATCATTGCAATGGAACGGAATCCCTCGCCGGAAGAGGATCTTTCCAATTCATATCCCCGAACTCCCTTTTCAATACCGGGACGCCATTCAATCGTGATGACTTTTCCATCGGATTTTGCGGTCATGAGATCGAATGTAATCTCAGCAGCAATGATGCTCATTGTGGTGAGAATGATGAGAGATATGTATGTGATGAAACGCATGACACAAACATAGGCCTTGAATGCAAGAAAGGCAAGTAAAAAAGTGACTATTCGCCCTTTATTCCATCCCTCTGACGGCATCCCATTTCTTCTCCACGGATGTTTTGCCCCGTAAGACTGTCTTGTATCCTTCATGACGGTTATGAATGATCTCATCTCGAACTTCATCCATGAGAGATGTCAAACGCTCTGCAATATGTGTTGTGATGGATTGTTTCGATTCAAAGAACTCAGCCTTGAGTAATTCCGGCTCTCCAATGGAAACCCATGCCTCCGGTTGTTGTTCCATAAGAAAATCATATCTGATGGCCACAGGTACGCACCATGCCTCTCCCAGCATTTCCACTAGATTACTGATTCCTGAAAAGGCTTGTATCGGCCGCAATTCTTGATGCACCAATTCACCTTGAGGAAACATCCATAGGACTTTGCGAGTGTTTCGGAGCAGATCAACGGCATGATTCAAAGATTTGACTGCCGAACGGGGATTACTTCTATGTACGGAAAACATGCCGATTTTCGTGAAGAATTGGTACTTCTTCAACTGTTTTTCTTCCATCATGCCATAGGATTCAATCCCAAAATGCGCATTGGTCAAGGCAATCGCCAATCCTGCATCCCACCATCCTCCGTGAGAACAATACACAATCAATGGAATGTCCGGTCCGGCATGTTTTCCATCCATTCTCCATTGTTTCAAATGAGATTGACCTTTCACTCGACATGCGTGGAATGTCTTGCGAACCGAGCGGGAAAAATACCAGCCGAGCATCTTGCGCCACAGAGGAGAATGTTGGGCTTTAATCATGAAGAGATGAGCATGGGTTGGTTTCACATATTTCTTGCTAATTTATCGCAATGATATGAATAAACATTGCTTAGTGCAGACATGTTCCGTTGGAATTCGACATCTGGTTTTGTTTTTACCATGCTTTGCATGCTATTGATTGCTTCGTGCACTAATCCTTTTGCTCCGAAACTTTCCGATACCCCGCTCGGTGAAAATGTGTTTGCAGATCAAAAAACGGTTGATGGAATCTTTCAAAATTTTCGTAGCGCATATCTATATAAAGATACTTTGGCTTATGGCAAATTGCTGGATCAACAATTCATCTTCATTTATCGAAATTATGAAACGGGAGTGGATGGAACATGGGGAAGAGATCAGGAAATGTTCACCACCTCAGGATTATTCAATGCTGCACAAAATCTTGATTTGATGTGGAATGACATAGTGGTTTCAACTGGAGACAGCACGAGTCTCGATATCGCACGAGGATTCAATCTCACAATCACATTCAATCCGCAGGATATCGTCAGAGTTCAGGGAAGGGTGAATCTCCAATTGAAAAGACCTACACCTATGGACAATTGGAAAATCGTTCGATGGAGAGATGAATCAAATTATTGATTCTTGGTTTTGATCTTACCGAACATCCACATCAATTGCAATTTCCATACGAGGAACACCGCTTCATAGACGATGCTTTTGTTCATCTTGGACACACCAGATCTGCGATCGATAAACACGATCGGAATCTCTTTTATTCTCGCTCCCGCTTTCCACAATCGATAATTCATTTCAATTTGAAATGCATATCCATTCGAATGAATGTCATTGAGATCTATCTTGCCAAGCATTGAAGATCGAAAACATTTGAATCCACCTGTGGCATCCTTTACTGGCATGCCTGTAATGATGCGTGTATACAGATTTGCACCATAACTCAATATCAAGCGACGCAGTGGCCAATTGACCACATTCACTCCATTGGAATATCTAGATCCTATCACCAAATCATTGTGTTCGATTTCTTTGAGAAATCTAGGAATATCTAAAGGGTCATGCGAAAAGTCTGCATCCATTTCCATGATTGCTTCATAGCCCATGCTCAATGCTTTTGCGAATCCTTCACAATATGCAGTACCCAAACCCATTTTCCCTGCACGCTTCAACAAATGAATGCGAGAATCTGTTTTCATGCGCTCTTCCACTCTGTCGCTGGTGCCATCGGGAGAATTATCATCAACGATCATCACATGCACATCGGCTGCATTCAATACAGCCGTCAGGATATTGTCGATATTGTCGAGTTCATTATATGTGGGTATGATGACGATTGCTTTCATGAAGATATCCCTTATGCCTGGCCATGTCCTTTGAACACGCGAATCACGGTGCGAATGATGATTTCGATGTCGAGTTGCAAAGACATGTTTTCAATATAGTAAAAATCATGTTTGAGGCGATGAGTGATTTCCTCGATCGACTCTTGATAATTTCGATAATGTATTTGATTCCAACCTGTAAGACCCGGACGAATCACCAATCTTCTTGTATAATACGGCAATTCTTTTTTGAACTTGTCAACAAAAAAGGGCATCTCCGGTCTCGGACCCACCAAACTCATTTCGCCTTTCAATACATTCCAAAATTGAGGCATTTCATCGAGATGTGATTTACGCAAAAATCTCCCTATGCGTGTGACACGCGGATCATTGACCACGGCCCATTTCTGTCCGCCAGCTTCTGCATCCACGACCATCGATCTAAATTTATACATCGTAAAAACTTTTCCGTTTTTACCCACTCTTCTTTGCTTGAAGATAACGGGTCCTTTGGAATCCATTCGAACAAGCAATGCCGTGATGAGCAAGAAAGGAAAACCTAGAATCAATACACATGCACTCAAAGCAATGTCGATTGCTCGTTTTATGAATCGCTCCCATGTTTTCATGAGTTCAGGATTGATGTCTATGAGTGGCATGCCATGAATTGCAAGCAATCGTGCCTGACCTGTGAACAATTCATAAAGATCGGGTTGGATTTTCACTCCAATTCCAAGCACTCGACATTCCATGACGAGATCTATCATCCAGCGATGATTGAGTGCGTCCATCATTACAACCAAATCAGCCGGTCTTTCCTGTATGATGATTTGTTGTATGTCCTTTACATTTCCAAGAATCGGAATTGCCAAAGCATCGTCTTTTGCTATGGCTTTCCATCGATCATAGTCTTTCTCATCTCTCAATACAATTCCCTGAACAATATACCCCCATGATGGATTTTCCTTCATGATGGTATACATTTCAAGCATCGGATCAGGGGTACCCATGAAGATTGTTGAAACTTTAATGATTCCTTTTCTTCTGAGGAATCTCTGCAACATTCGTCCCAATACTCTGATGAGTATGACAAGAATCGTTAGGATCACCGCATAGAGTACTATTTTTAGTCGGAATCCTCTGAAATTCGCACTTGTGAACAATATCGCAAGAAAGATCAAAATACTTCCGAATCCTACTGCTCTGATTACGGTGAACATTTCCGTGAAAGGTGATCGCACGAACCAATTGCGATATAGTCCGGAAAGCCAAAATAACATCACCCAATACAATAC
>JBJTFZ010000034.1:0-2542 GCA_046093685.1 bacterium | reverse complement strand
CTCCATTCCTTTCAATTCTTTTGGATTCCGCTTGATGGCCGGAATCAATAGTCCTTCAGCCACAATTTTTGTTGATGAGAAGATTGGGAATTCATTTGTGAGAAATAATCAATTCCCTTTTGATACAATAAGCAGAGAAATACTTGTCAGACATTCCATTGATGCGACAATCACACAGCTCTCCCTTCGACCAACACTCACATATAGGTTGCCATTCGGTGGAGATATGTATGCAGGTCTGGGATTGGCGTATACAGTAAAGAATGAATTTTCCCAAAGAGAAACGCTGATATCTCCCGATAATGTTGCATTCACTGATGGGAAAGGAATTCGTAATGATTCATCAGGTATCATACCGGATGTACTTCCTTTGCAGTCGGCATTCATAGCAGGATATTCACATTCATTTCCTATTTCGAGAACTTCTTTGATCATTCCATTTTTTGAATATCATCTCCCTTTGCAATCATTCACGAAATATCAATGGAATATCCAAAAGCTTCAACTCGGACTTGCACTGCAATTCGGAATTCTCCCCAAAAGAACACCTACATTGATGATTGACACAGTATATCAAAGAGATACCACTTATACTACTTCCACAACAATTGCAATGGATGCAATTGAAATGACTCAAAAAAGCATTTCAAGGAAATCGGGAGAGATACACAATGACATGCAAATCGATACAGTATCAATTCGTGAATCATATGTGGTTACAAAAAAGACGGATGCAATTCTACGAGGTGGCATTTCTGCTTTCGGCATAGATGATCAAGGAAAGATTGTAGATAGACCTATTGTTAGAATAGAAGAATGGGAGCAAGTGGAATCCTTTCCCCTTTTGCCATATCTGTATTTTGACGAAGCATCTTCGGATTTGGGTGGAACTGAACAACAGCTCCTTCTCCCTTCACAAGTGAATGATTTTGATCAAGATTCGCTTCCTTCTTCAGCAATAGACATTTATCGTAATGCGCTAAATATAGTTGGGAACCGATTGCAATCTTCAAATGCTAGTTTATCGATTTCCGGTCATGTGAACTTATCACAACAAGAGAATTCAGTGGAACTTGCAAGACTTCGTGCAGAAACGGTTCAATCATATTTTACTTCGGTGTGGAAGATAAGTCCTGAAAGAATCAAAGTGGAAGCCGGTTTGTTACCGATTACACCTTCTAATAATAGAACAAAAGAAGGACAAGAAGAGAATTCAAGAGTTGAACTTCGTTCATCGGATATGAATATTCTTTCACCCTTAAAGAAACGAACTGTCAAGCGAACAATGAATCCTCCTATATTGGCAATCAAGCCAACAATTGATTCCAATGCTCAAATCAATCATTGGTCCATTCTTATTCGAGATTCAGGAAAGCTAGTCTATCAATCCAAGGGATTGAAATCCCTTCCGGATTCAATTATTAAGTGGACAATCTCACCTTCCGAAGAAATGAATAATATTCCTTTCGATATTGAATTGTTGGTCACCGATACTCTAGGGAAAACTCATACATGGAAAACATCCATTTCAACTGAAAGGATAACATTGCGAAAAAAACAAGAGCTACGCATCAATGATACATTGATTGAGCGCTTTGCACTCATATTGTTTGACTTTAACAAAGCATCACTCAGTCCTGCTAATCAAATCATAGCAACAGATATTCGTGCATCCATCAAACCTCAATCCACGGTAATCATAAGAGGGTATACAGACTTAATAGGCGATTCCACATATAATTATACACTCTCCGAATTGCGATGCAATGAGGTAAGGAAATTTCTCGGGCTAATGCCTGAAAATTCAACGATTATCCCCCTTGGAGGAAAGGAAGCTCCATTTGAGGGGCAAACCCCGCAAGAAAGAGCATACTCCAGAACTGTTATGGTCGAGATACGAACTCCCATAGGCATCCGAGACAAATAAGCATATTTCCTTACGCACATTCACCCCAATTCTCTAAATTTGTCATATATCTTGTTCTACGAATCCGCCAAGAATTATTCCAAATGCCATATTCCAAATTAGTCAACCCCGAAAAAGGCCAAAAAATCTCTGTCAATGCAGATGGTTCATTGAATGTCCCTGATAATCCCATCATTCCATTCATCGAAGGTGACGGAACAGGACCCGATATTTGGGCCGCTTCCGTCAAGGTTATGAATGCCGCCGTTGAAAAAGCTTATGCAGGGAAACGCTCGATTGAATGGTTTGAAATTTTTGCCGGTGAAAAATCAAATGAAGTCTATGGTGAAAACACTTGGCTTCCTGAAGATACTCTTATCGCTTTGCGTGAATATGTCGTTGGAATCAAGGGTCCACTTACAACTCCGGTAGGTGGTGGAATCAGGTCTATCAATGTTGCATTGCGGCAAATGATGGATTTATACGTTTGCCTCAGACCTGTACGCTATTTTCGTGGCGTACCCTCACCTGTAAAGCACCCCGAACTTGTTGATATGATCATATTCAGAGAGAATACCGAAGATATTTATGCAGGTATTGAATTCAAGGCCGGAGAACCTGATACAGCCAATCTAT
>JBJTFZ010000033.1:0-7123 GCA_046093685.1 bacterium | reverse complement strand
GTGTCTGCATATATTGGCAATGATTGTACGATGGCAATCTTCATGTTTGATGTTCCGCATAAAGAAGAATATTTACTGTTGATGTGCTATGATTTCAGCAATGCGTAATGCCTCCATCGCCTCATGTGCAGTGACTGCGATTGGATCTCCATGCACAATGGAGCGAATGAATGCTGCATGTTCCTCAGCAATTGCATTGATTGAAGGAATGGCAGGTTGTTCGAATACAATGGCTTTACTATGTGTTCCCGAATCTATTTCACCGAGCATCATTGCGGGGATACCTGATTCATTCATCGATTGCGGATCTGTCAGCCGATAAACATCAACTGATGGTTTTGCAAAGTCTATCGACATATAACCGCTTTTTTGAAACACGCGCATTTTGCGCATGGGTTGTGCAGAAATTCGTGAAGAGGTGATATTTGCCACACATCCATTTTCAAAAGTGATGCGTGCATTAGCAATATCCGCTGTTTCGGTCAAGACGGCAACAGCATTGGCATCAACATGTTTAACGGGAGACTTCACCATCCATAATATGATATCGATGTCATGAATCATCAAATCATGAATCACACTCACATCTATTGCTCTCGGTTTGAATTGTGCCAAGCGATGTGCTTCGATGAACAATGGCTCAATTGAATATGCCTGCAATGCCAACAATGCAGGGTTGAATCGTTCCACATGTCCAACCTGGACAATTACATCGTGTTTTTTGGCAAGATCAATCAATTCGATTGCTTGTGCATATGTGGAGGTTATGGGTTTTTCAATGAAGCAATGTTTTCCCGATTGTATCGCTTTACAAGCAATCTCAAAATGCGCGGTAGTTGATGCTGCAATAATCACCGCATCACTATTTGCAATCGCAGAATCAATTGATTCATGAAAAGGTATATGCAATTCATCTGAAACAAATCGAGCTCGTTCTGAATTCGGATCATAAACACATACTTCAACATCTTCTCTTTGGTTCAATAGTTTTGCATGAATCATTCCGAGATGCCCCACGCCAATCACTGTTAGCTTCATGCATCACCTCCGGGTTGTATCATGCAGGCGCATAATGCTGCAACACCTTCTTTGCGACCTGCAAATCCGATAGTTTCATTTGTGGTAGCTTTCACAGAAACCCTTTGGATCGGTAGTCCGGTCATTGATGCAATTTCAGTGCGCATTGCCTCTTTGTACGGCTTGATTTTTGGTGCTTCCAAAATCAATGTGACATCAATATTCACGGGAACAAATCCATTCTCGGCCAGCAAGTGAATGGCATGTTCAACAAACATTCTGCTTGGTGCATTTTTCCAGCGAGGATCAGTATCGGGAAAATGTTCTCCGATGTCACCTAGCCCCGCCGCCCCCAACAATGCATCACACAATGCATGCAAAACCACATCACCGTCACTATGGGCAACAGCGCCCAATGGAGAGTCTATCAAAACTCCACCAAGCACAAGGGATTCACCTTCTGCCAATCGATGAACATCATATCCAATACCAATCATGTCTTATTCCCAAAAAGATGACGCAATTTAGAAAAATGAATCCAAGAGGTATCCATAACTGAAATACCTAGAACATGCCAAATTGACACATATATTGACATAATGACAATTCGCAATGTTAAAATGACGGTCTTTTTGACAAAATTACAGCCAATAATACCAAAAAACGCCAAAATATACGATTGGCATGCTTTTCGTACCTATGCTCACCGACCATGCGCAGGTTATTTCCCTATAGGGATCAAGTACATTCTTTCACAGAACTTCATTAAGGATACGATTATGACAATGCTCACATTCGAACCATTCCGTGGATTGGACACTGTTACTCGTCGCATGTTCGATACCATGAATGACATCAATCGCGTACAACACAAAGACACATTAAATTTTTCACCTAAGGTTGACATAGCTCATGAAGATAAAAGCATAACGCTTTTCATTGAGATTCCCGGAGTGAATAAGGACGATGTGAAAATATCAATCAATGAAGATCGCGTATTGACTATTAGCGGTGAGAAAAAACAACAAGAAACAATTGAACAGCAATCATTCATCCGCATTGAGCGTCATTTTGGCTCATTCACTCGTTCATTTAAACTAACGGATTTGATTGATGTCAGTGGAATTCAAGCAGAGTTCAACAATGGTGTATTGTCTGTGACATTACCAAAGATTGAACCGGTGCAACCCAAAACCATTGAAGTACCAATTGCTTGATGAACATATTCCAACCGGAAGCACTTTTTTTTACTACATATATTTGAGGTAACAGAAGATGGGTAAAACTATCGGTATTGACTTAGGAACCACCAACTCCTGTGTGTCTGTCATGGAGAACGGTCAGCCCGTTGTCATAGCAAACAGTGAAGGCACACGCACAACTCCATCGGTTGTGGGGTTTACAAAAAATGGTGAGCGTCTGGTTGGTCAACAAGCAAAAAGACAGGCGGTCACAAATCCTAAAAACACAGTCTATTCAGTCAAGCGTTTCATGGGACGCAGAATGGATGAAGTTGGACAAGAAACCAAACTTGTTCCATACACCGTGAAAGCAGGAGACAATAATACAGCACAAGTAGATATTGATGGTCGTCTCTATTCACCGCCTGAAGTCTCGGCAATGATTTTGCAAAAAATGAAACAAACTGCGGAAGATTATTTGGGACAAAAAGTAACCGACGCGGTGATTACTGTTCCAGCATATTTCAATGATGCACAAAGACAAGCAACAAAAGATGCAGGTGAAATTGCCGGATTGAATGTAAAGCGAATCATCAATGAACCAACTGCTGCAGCGCTTGCATTCGGTTTGGACAAAAAAGATAAAAACATCACAGTAGCCGTATATGATTTGGGTGGTGGTACTTTCGACATTTCAATTCTTGAATTGGGTGATGGTGTATTCCAAGTGAAATCAACAAATGGTGATACACATCTTGGTGGTGACAATTTTGATTTGCGCATCATTGATTTCTTGGCTGATGAATTCAAGAAACAAGAAAACATAGATTTGCGCAATGATCCAATGGCTTTGCAACGCTTGCGTGAAGCAGCAGAAAAAGCAAAGATTGAATTGTCACAAATGTTGCAAACAGAAATCAATTTGCCATTTATCACTGCTACAGCAGATGGTGCGAAGCACTTGAACTTGACTGTAACTCGTGCAAAGTTTGAATCTCTGTGCTCCGATTTGTTTGATGCCACATTGCGTCCATGCGAACAAGCAATCAAAGATGCAAAAATCACACCTTCGCAAATCGATGAAGTGATTTTGGTGGGAGGTTCAACACGCATTCCAAAAATTCAGGAACTCGTAAAATCATTCTTCGGTAAAGAACCATCAAAAGGAGTGAATCCGGATGAAGTTGTTGCAATTGGAGCAGCGATTCAAGGCGGTGTTCTTGCAGGTGATGTAACCGATGTGTTATTGCTTGATGTAACGCCATTGACACTTGGCATTGAAACAATGGGTGGAGTGATGACTCCGATGATTCAAGCGAACACAACAATTCCAACAAAGAAATCCGAGACATACTCAACCGCAACTGATAGTCAAACTTCAGTGGAGATTCACATTCTTCAAGGTGAGCGTCCGATGGCTCGCGACAATCGTTCGCTTGGTCGTTTCCATCTTGATGGAATTCCACCGGCACCTCGTGGAGTACCACAAGTTGAAGTGACATTTGACATTGATGCAAATGGTATTCTTCATGTGTCGGCAAAAGACAAAGCGACAAACAAAGAACAAAACATTCGCATCACTTCATCGAGCGGTTTGGAAAAAGATGAAATCGAAAAGATGAAGCGCGAAGCACAAGAGCATGCTGCCGAAGACAAGAAGCGCAAAGAAGAAATTGAATTGCGTAATCAAGCAGACAACCTTGTATACTCAACAGACAAACAATTGACTGAACTTGGCGACAAAATCCCTGCCGATGCGAAGTCCAATATCGAATCTGCAAAAGAGCGTCTTGCAGATGCAATCAAAAACAATACAAGCGACATTCGCCCTGCGATGGATGCACTCAATCAATTGTGGAGCGAAACTTCCACAAAAATGTATGAGCAAGCAGATGCAGCAGGTTCCTCCGCAGGTTCGCAAGAACCTTCCGGTGACGCAGAAAATGTTGAAGAAGCCGACTATACGATAGTCGATGATAAGAATGATGGCAAATAATTGCTGAAAACTCTTAAAGAAAGGTATCGGATTCATTTCCGATACCTTTTTTTGTGTATATCTCTTCCAATGAGAATTGAAGGAAAACCGTAGTTTTGCAAACGGGTATTTCCCATAAACATCAAGATCAAACCATGAGCGAACAAGACATACAACTCCCTGAAGCATTTCCTCCAGTACTTGAAGCATTGATTATCGCCTCTGATGAACCATTGAGCGAGAAGATGATCAATGAACTGCTAGCGGAGTCTGAGTTTCAAGAATATGCAAACCCTGAGTCAATAAAAGGAGCCATTGAACAAATCAATGATGATTTGGCAGGTTCTGCAAGACCCTACTCAATTGTGAAAGTTGCGGGAGGCTATCATTTTGTCACGCGCTCACAGTTCGGTGTATATGTTCAAAAATTACTAAAAGCCAAGTCTAGGAAGCGTTTGTCGCAGGCAGCTCTTGAAACATTGTCAATCGTTGCATACAAACAACCTGTCAGTAAACCGGACATTGAGGCGATTCGTGGGGTGAATTCAGGAGAGATCATGAATTCATTGTTGGATCGTGGTTTGGTAACCATCATTGGTCGTGCCGAAACTCCCGGTAGACCATTATTATATGGTACTACTCCTGAATTTCTGAGAATATTTGGTCTTGCCGCTCTGGATGAATTACCCCGAATGAAAGAAATTGACGAACTGTTGTCCATGCAACCACAAAATCTTGCTGCCGAATTGGGAACAGCAGTGATTGATGATGACATTCCGGAAGGATTACCCTCCCCTTCTCAAGATGTAATCATGGATACCGAACAATCTGAGCTTGGCCTTGAGGCTGAAGATGCCAATGATTCAGATACCTTTGATGAGGCTAGACAACCTGAGTGATAAGGGGATGGAATTGCGAAATTGAAAGAGGAATGGCGATTAGTATAGAAAAAAGCCATCTTTGAATAGGGAGGAAGTTTTTCAGGAATATTCAAGTTGGGAACTAGAGCCCATATAACTGTAATGGCAAGAAAATGTAAGATTTACCATAAGCATACACTTTTTTGAATGTGATTTCAGGTTTGCAATATTTTTTACATGAAAATTACTGTGGACAACTTTGTTTTTTGTTGAATTTTTGAATAACTTGCACCTCAATTCCTAATTCTGAATAGTATCATTTTCAAATATATTTACTTTTAACTTTTGAGGAATTTGCAATGAGAAACAGAAAGACTCTGTTCGCTTCCCTAGTCATTGCCTTGTTCTTATGTACATTACCGCAAGCCTTTGCAAAGGTTTGGTATGTAAAGACCACAGGGAATAATGCCAATAGTGGGGCCACTGAAGCTCTAGCTAAAGCTTCGATTCAGTCTATGATCAACTCGACAGATGTTATTTCGGGTGATACCATTTTAGTATGGGGAGGAACTTACACTGAGCAGATTATGACAGGTAACCTTGATGTCACAATCATTGGTAGCCAGGGTGGGTCAAGAACGATTATTCAAGCTCCTGCTTGGGCATCAATGACTTCATACACGTTTGTAGATCAGTTGAATTGGAATGGTGCAGGTCGCCTAAGCTCGAATGTACTTAAGCCTATCGTTTTTGCAAATGCATCCAGTTCTGTCATTATCACAAATATTCGTGGAATTGACATTGATGGAAGCACTGCAAATATGCCCGAAGGTGCAACTGAGGTTTTTGCCGGGTTGGCATATAGACAATCTCAAGGACTTATCGGTGGGGTTGGTGATTCAACTTATATCCATGTTCGCAATATCAAGCAAACAGGTTCAAACAGTAATGCTTTGAATAATACAGTAGGTGTATTGTTTATAGAGCGTGCTAAACCAACTATGAGAAATACCCGTGTAACCGGATATAGAAATATCGGTATCGGAAGTATTGGTAACAATACTTCTGCGCTTCAAACAGTACAAGATCATCAGCCAAGTCCAATCATCGAAAACTGTGTTGTTACCGGTGAAGATGGCGGAACTTCAAGTACAAGTGCAGATGCTATTCAAGCAGGTTTGGTTGTTGTAAACGGAGCACGCGTAAATATCAGCAAGAGTCACATTTCCGGAAACAGAAGTGGAAATGCTGCAGGAGACAGAATTGCTTATGGTGTTTACATGTGGAATGCTCGTAACTCAACTATAGGTCATGCTACAACAAAAGCAAATGGTAATGTCATTGACGACAATGAAATTGGTTTATATGTAAGAGTAACAGTTTCTTCGCTTGCAGCTACAATGTACTCTGTAAAGAATAACAATATTGTTTACAATGGAGGTACTGCTGCTGGTTTGGGAACTCCTAGTGGAAAGGTTGCCAACTATGGTTCATCAACAGCTTCATATACAACAAGTGGTGCTGTTCGTTTCAGCCATTCATCAAACTTCACTCAGGTTTTGAATCTTTCAGACAATGCATGGGGTAATTCTGAAGCATTTGATTTCTTTAGTTATAGTGCTGCAGGGTATTCGCTTGCAAGTTATCAGGCAACACCTGTTGCATATTGGAGAGAAACCAATGCTGATGAAATCACATTCACAAATCCATTAAAGCCTGCTACTACCACAGTGATGAGTGTAAGTCCATCGCATAGCGGTAGCAATGCTTCCGGTACAATTACAGTTGACACAGATTTCGGTTATACAGATTTTGATCAATTGAACAGAGCGGTTTTTGCTGCTGGATACAATAGTGGTGCTGCGAATTTAGATCCAAAGATCAATCTTAATGGCAACACTGTTGAAAATGGTTCCGTAATCATCACTAAGCCGGTTAAAGTAACAGGTTCAGGGTCAACATGCGATGCATATCCATCCATTACTCTTCGCAGTGGTTTGAATGAGCCAACAGTTTGGGTATATGGTTTGTCAGCCAGTGATGGTGATGTGACAAATCGTGCACCGGTCAGAGATACCTTAACCAAGGTT
>JBJTFZ010000032.1:0-3535 GCA_046093685.1 bacterium | reverse complement strand
TGAAGAGAATGCAACATGGAATTCATTTAGTCCTCGTTCATTTGACATCATGCAAAACCCGACAGATTGGCAATACATGAGAGACATGGATGGAACAATGCGATTGGGTTCTTCAATGATATCTTCAATCGAATGTAGATTGGGTAACACTCTGACATTGAATGGAGGTTATACTTGGAATCAGGTATTGCCAAGACATATGTTTTGGTATTGGTTGGGATCCGAAGTGATAGAAGGTTTGGCAGGCGCAGCAATTGACAATGTCATTTCAAACTTTGGAAATATCTCACCTAAATCTCTTCCTGTCATGCATTTTATTTTAAAAAGTGCCTTGCTTTACGGAGTAAAGGAATTACGAAGAACACATATGAACTGGCCATTCGAAACAGCAACACCAATGAATATCACATATTGGAATATAGGAGTGGGTTTAACATTGTAAACTCACATGGGGAATGTTTCATTAATAGGAGTAAGAGTATGTCACGCTCATTGAACAAAGTCCAATTGATAGGACATGTGGGGAAGGATCCTGAATATACATTCACATCGGGAGGAACCGCTGTTGCGACATTCCGTCTCGCCACATCCGAATCCTGGAAAGATAAAAATGGGGCATTGCAGGAAAGCACGGACTGGCACACAATTGTGGTCTGGAATTCACAATACAGAAACCTTGCAGACATCGTACATAAAATGGTGCATAAGGGGTCCAGAATTTATGTCGAAGGAAAATTGAAGTATAGGACATTTGAAAGTAGAGATGGCTCAAAGAGAACCGTTACCGAGATCATTGCAGATTCCATTATACTACTGGATGCAAAGCCTGCAAATACAGAATCGGGAATACAATCGATATCAGAAGAAAACAATGAAGAATAAAAAAAACGCTATCCCGAAAAGGATAGCGTTTCTATTTGTAGAAAAGGGGAGTTTACAGTTTCAATGCACTTTGCATTTCCTTTCTCAAAGTTGTTTCATCAATGAACCCCATGTGATTCCATACGACTTTTGTTCCATCATGCAAGATGAGATATGGAATTCCATCAATTCCCATTGATTGAAGAAGCGCGGGATTCTGATCTGCATCCACTCTTTTGATGATGACTTTTCCGGCCATTTCTTTTTCCATCTTTTCGAGGAATGGTTGCATCTGTTTACAAGGCTTGCACCATTCTGCATAGAAATCAACAAGCACGGGAGTATTTCCTTCCAAGCTTTTCAAAAATTCTTGTTGATTCATTTCTGATTTCATCGCCTTTGGCTGATCG
The DNA here is from genome assembly GCA_046093685.1 of bacterium. Lineage (GTDB taxonomy): Bacteria > Bacteroidota > Ignavibacteria > Kapaibacteriales > UBA961 > UBA961. The sequence continues at coordinate 2,264 of JBJTFZ010000032.1, read as the reverse complement.
GTTGATTCAGGAAGATTTACTGATCTCCATGCAATCATCCCTCCGTCTAATTCATAGACTTTTGTGAAACCTGCATTGCGCATGGTATTCGCGGCTGCAGCGCTGCGTCCACCACTTAAACAATACACCATATATGGAGTAGATTTATCCAGCTTTGCAATTTGTTGCTCAAAAGTGGGATCATTGAAATCGATATTCACTGCATCTTTTATATGTCCACCTTGGAATTCGCCGGGAGTGCGGACATCCAAAATCACTTCATTTGGAAGTGAAGAAATGGTGGAAGAAAAATCACCGGGTTTCAATAAAGTACCTGTTTGCTGACTGTTTGAACATGAGCATACAGCTAAAAACACTATTCCAATGAAAAGAGATTGCATTCGTATCATGATAATTCTCATCTAAGTTTTGAATTAAGTCCGGACCAACCACCACCATTATACACTTCGGCATATCCTTTCGAAAGTAGAAATTGTTTTGCCGCCGCACTACGCGCTCCTGAAGCACAGCATGTGATAATCGGTACATTTTTTCTGATGTTTGAAAGAGATGCACCAAGGGCATCCAATGGGATATTGACAGACCCTTTGATATGACCCGAAGAAAATTCTGCAGGTGATCTCACATCAATGATTTGCGCATTGCGTTTCAACAATTCAGCATAATCGACTTTGGGTCCGAAGCCCAATAATTCTTTCAATATTCCAATCATGATTGATCCAATTGAGATACTACAAAATTCACTTCCATCCAACCACCACCATTGTGACATTCAATGCCTTTTGAACGAAGGTATTGCATTGCCATACCACTTCTTCCACCGGAAGCACAACAGAGAATGAGAGGGTGTGTCAATGAGGAAAGTTCTTCAAATCGATATTCTATTTCCTGAATCGGAATATTGATGGATCCAATGACATGTCCACCCATGAATTCTGAAGGAGTTCGTACATCTACGATGGTACATGAACCGGATTTCAATAATTCTTCTATCATTGTTCTTCCTTTTGTGATTCTTTCGAAAAGCTCCCAATCAACAATCCACCCATGATGGCTCCATAAGCCGTGCTAATGAAGGGATTGCCTGTAATGGCACATCCGCGTTCACAACCATAGATGGCATAATAGACATATCCGGCAATAGCACCGAGAAGAAGTCCAATAAGGAGGCGTTTGAGATGTGGTGAAGAGATCATGAATGCAAAACAAAGGAATTTGCATGAGAGATATGGTATCGTGAAATCTATTTTTTCCCAATCATACGAATAACCTCTGCCATGCCTTGATGGAGTGGTCCTTCATCCAAGATCACTGTTTCCATCGAGACAGAAAGATCACTCAAATCAATGAAATCTTCCATAAGCATTGCGGGAGTATACAGCATCGTGATATCTTTTGGGCCACCTGATGAATTGGGAATTTGAGCAGGATTGAATGCCTCCATGATGATCGTGCCACCCGGTTTCAACCATTGCAATGATCTTCTATGGATGAATGTTCTGATATCGGCAGGAAAATGAGCATAGATGAATACAATGCAATCAAATGATTCCGATGGAAATTCAATCTCTGTGGCATCACCGATCCTATAGTCAATCGAAACACCATTCTGATCAGCCAATTTCAATGCCTTTTCTCGACCTTTTATGCTTCCGTCAAATGCGGAAACATTCAAGCCAAGCGAGGCAGCGAAGACCGCATTTCGACCTTCGCCCTCGCATGCAAAAAGAATTGTTCCGGGATTCGATAGAGGAAGTTGTTCTTTAAGAAAGGCATTGGGTTTTGTGCCATAGACATATTCCTCGGCAGAGAAGCGTTCATCCCATTGATTCATTTCTTGACCTTACATGTAGAGATACCGAGTACTGAATAGAGTCCACAAAAACCCGTAATGCTTGTGAGTAGCAAACCAATTCCAAGCACAAGAGAAATAGTACCGATTGTGCTGGTAAGCACACTTGTGAAATAGAGGAGAATCAAAGCACCTGCAATGGCGATGCGAATGATTTTGTCGAGAGATCCAACATTTTGGTTCATGATTAGTGCTCTCATGAAGTGTATAAAATCAACCTTGTCGAAAAATAAGAGAAAATCTCGGATACTTCGGCATCTCTCATAAAAGCCGTATTTTTGCCCTTTCTTTATTCTTCATTTTTCGTGTGTCAACCATGGGAATCGCTTGTGGCATCGTTGGATTGCCGAATGTAGGCAAATCAACATTATTCAATGCACTCACTTCATCTGTACAGGCGGAGGCCGCCAAT
>JBJTFZ010000031.1:0-8583 GCA_046093685.1 bacterium | reverse complement strand
GAAATATGCTATGCATGATTGCGACTTCATAGAGCTGACACGATGTTGTTCATATAGCTCCATCAAGTCAAGAACTTGGTGATTCTTTGCGGCAAATTCATAATCGGCCTCATTCAAAGCTCCGATGAATGATAGAACATCGTGATAACATGCATCCCACTTTTGTTGATTGACGGCCTTGCATATCTTATGCAGGTTTGTATTCCATTCAGATGAACAATCGCTCGAGATTTCCTGGATGAATTTGCGTGGGTCTTTGCCGAATGGTATTTGGTTCATAACTCAACATCGTAAAAAAAAACCTGCATGCTTTTGGAAACATGCAGGCAAATACTCAATCAATCACTTGATTAGGATTTCTTTTTCACTTTCATGGATTTGATGATCACAGGGTCTTTGGGTGTACTTCCATTGAGTGGAAGTTTTGCGATATTTTCTACGATGTCCATGCCATCGGTAACTTTTCCAAACATGGTATAGCTTTTAGGGAGACCAAGATCTTCAAGACAAATGAAAAACTGACTTGTATTGGTATTAGGTCCGCGATTTGCCATGGCCAAAACACCTTTGGCATATCCAATCTGAAAACTTTTTGAATTAGGATTCAATTCATCGGCGAAATCACCACCATAGATGCTCTCGCCACCTGTTCCCCATTGACCTTTCAATGATTCATCTTTGGTTTTGGGGTCACCCGCTTGAATCACGAAGCCGGGAACAATTCGATGGAAAAGTATGCCATCATAAAAGTTCTTTTCTGCGAGTCCTACAAAATTATCGACTGTTTTTGGTGCATCTTCACCATAGAGGCTTAAGGTCACAGCTCCATGATTTGTGTTCATGGTGACTATATGTGTGATTTTTGGTGCTTGATTTGTCATGACAACTGACTGTGCTCCTGCAATTTGCGTCGCGAAGCTCATCAGAATAAGCATCATCGACAAGTTGATAAGATTCATTGTGGTTTTCATGGGAACTCCAATGGTGAAATGGGCAATCATTGTTTTGAGATTGTCATTGTAATTTTTTGTAATGGTCTTTCTGTTTTGGAATCTCTGGGTGAAGTGGCTATTGCATCAACAATATCCATTCCGCTTATCACCTTCCCAAATGCGGAATACTCCCCATCAAGAAAGTCCGAGTCTTTCACGCAAATGAAAAACTGTGAGTCAGCACTATTTTTATCTTCACCTCTTGCTGCGGATACTGTGCCACGAACATGAGAATAATCATTGAATTCTGCCGGCACTTTTTTTTGACTCGGATCTCCAAAACCCCAAGTTTCAGGTGCTTTGGAAGGATCCTTACTATTGGGATCTCCACCTTGAATCATGAAATCAGGATCGATGCGATGAAAAGCCGTACCATTGAAGAAATTCATTGTGACCAAACTATCAAAGTTCTTGCAGTGAAGTGGCGCTTTACTAGGAAAGAGTTCAATGACGATATCTCCGAGCAAAGTTTGCTCCTGACGAACTTGTATCACATATCTAGGGCCTGACTTTTCATCTTCCATGCCAAATGCTATGAACAATTGAAAGAAGGCAAAAAAGAGTAGTGTTGCTTTCATGGTGAAACTCATGGATCAGGAAATCAATCCCAATTCTTTGCCAACTTCAGCAAAGACTTCAAGTATTTTTTCGAGATGTTCATCTTCATGAGTGGCCATATAGCTTGTGCGCATCATACTCATATTGGGAGGAACACCCGGTGGGACGAATGCATTTACGAACACGCCTTTGTCATACAACTTTCTCCAAAACACCAAAGCGGTATCTACATCGCCCACAATTATTGGTACGATGCCTGTAGGACTATTGTATACATTGAATCCAAGTTCCGCGAATCCTTTGCGCATTTTGTCAGCATTGGAAATTAATTTGTCCACCAATTCCGGTTGCTCTTGAAGAATCTCCAGAGCCACCAAAGCCGCAGCGCATGAAGCGGGTGTTGGACTTGCACTAAAAATGAGTGCAGGAGAATGATGTTTCAAATAATTGATCACGCGTTCAGGTCCGGCCACAAAACCTCCCAAAGAAGCGAAGGTTTTTGAGAATGTTCCCATTGTCATGTCTGTTCTATCGGTGATGCCATAGAGTGAAGAAGTTCCTCTTCCACCCACTCCTATCACGCCGGTTGCATGTGCATCATCAACCAAAACGCGTGCGCCGTATTTTTCGGCCATTTCTATGATGCCGGGTAATTCAACAACCTCACCTGAAACAGAAAACACACCATCGGTCACAATCAATTTTCCGGCACTGTCCGGAATGCGCTTAAGTGTTTTTTCAAGATCTTCAATGTCATTATGCTTATATCGAACGAATTCTGCAAAACCACCTTTGGCGAGCATTGCTCCATTGATGATGCAGGCATGATTTTCTTTATCGGAAATCACATAGTCGCCTTTGGTGGCCAATCCGCTGATAACTCCCAAAGCCGTTTGATATCCTGTAGAGAACAGAAGGCAGGATTCATATCCAAGAAACTTTGCGAGTTCTGCTTCCAAGCGTATGTGAAGATCGATGGTTCCGGTAAGATATCGTGAACCCGAGCAGCCGGTCCCATAACGGTTGATAGCATCGATGGCTGCTTGCCGAACTCTCGGATGGGCAGTCAAACCAAGATAATTGTTTGAACCCGCCATGATGATTTTACGGCCTTCGATGGAAACAACCGGACCCTCATTTTCCTGTATTTCACGGAAATAGGGGTATAGGCCCAATTGTTTTACCTCATCGGCTCTCGTAAATTCAATACAACGCTGAAATAAGTCCATATCAAACCTTGTTTTATATTTCGTTCAAGAGTGCTTGTTTTATTGCTGTGAAATTACTGAATTTATGGCATTTCGCATAGAATAGAGGGAACTGTGGTCCTATTCATCAGTATTTCCGACTGTTTTCAATTTTGAAGAGGAACCAAATGCATCAATAAAATATATGTTCGCCGAAAATGGTTCATCGGGATCTTTAGGTTTTATGGAGAATACTTGTTTATGATAACTCTTGCCTCTTTCAAATGCAGGAAAGTCTTCTTTTATTTCAATAATATTGGCCAAGGTTCCCGGTACGAATTTGAGAACTGATCGATTAGGTTTATCTCCAATGAACGAATGTGAGGTAACAATGATTTTCATTGATTGTTTGTCTTTATCATATGGCTTAATGATAAAACTTGGAGGATCAATCGTGACGGGAATTCGAACCGAGTCAATTGGTGTATCATTGATTTTTCGAACAAATATAAATTCCTTGTTCGCACTTCTTGAATTTGGTGAATACTTGATGTCCCTTCTACCTTGTGAGGCTGCCACTATATTCCCATTTTCATCTATCAACAGCGCTGAAACCTGCATTCCTTGCGAAGCATCGATATTTGCATTGAATCTGTATGAAGAATCCGGGTGCATGAATTCAGGAAGCGTCGCATCATCGAATTCATAGGGTTCAACATCAAATTCAGTCGAAACAAATTTCGCATCCGATTTTCTTTTCACGGTTAGTTTAACGGTCATCTTTCCTTTTAATGGTGCTTTACCTTCCAAGTTGATTTCCCCTCCCGTAACGATGGTTGCATTCACAGTTCCTTCATTATCATTGCCACTAACCTTTGCATCGCCTTTTTGAACAATGTTTACGATTGGGGGTCCATCATAGAGTTTTGAATCGAAAATCCCTTGTACATAAATCCTATTTGACCAAAACTGTTTTGCCTTTACAGTAATCTTATCATATTTCGGACTAAGAATCAAAGGTTGATTATACATGGAAACATTGACGGTATTGCTATTCGGGTTAAATAATGGTGTGTTCACATCGCTGTTCAAAATATTCTGCAATGCATCAGGTATTTTGAATTGATTTCCGGCTTGCAACTTTTCGATCAAGCGATTGAGATTGTTTTCTGCCGGTGTATACACAATTCTTGAGGGGCTATTGATATTTCCTTCCGCAAGAATTGAAATGCTGAATTTTGCTTCAGTAAGCAAACCAGCCTCGGATGCATTGAGAAGTTGTTGAAGTTCCGGATTTTCACCGTTAATGAGGGGCTTTGCTTTTGCTTTTACGGTAACTGCATAATTTTTTGATTCATTCAATGAGGTTAACAGTGAACTTGGAGGATGCCAAGAGAAAAAGGCCAATTGCTTGACCGAGTCATAGGTTATGGTGAAATGAGCTCCGGGATTAGAACTCACTTTGACAACTTCGCCCGCATCTTGGTCTTCAACAATGCATTCGAGAGAAACATCGCGAACCTTCCCTGTCAAAAGCAATACATTTGATGTGTCCAATTGCAAGACCGGCACACCGGATGAATCAGTGACCATTTTGCACAGCAATGTATTTTTTTCCGGTAGAAGTGAAAACGATTGTTGGAACAATGAAGTGATGGCATCCACGGGCCCTTGTGTTTTCCGATCTTGTTTCCCCGGCAGAAGAAGAATCAAAGCTGCCAGATAGAGAACAAAATATATTTCTCCTCCCCTTCTTTTTCCGGGTTTATGAGCCTTTTTCCACATACCCTTTGCTCACAGTATCTGCAATAATTTTTTCGAGTTCTCTTCGTACGGAAAATTCAATCTCTTCTTTTCGCAATTCTTGTGCTGCATTGGAGAGCGAAGCAACTATTGAATTGAATTGCTTGAATTGCTCTCCTGTTTGTTGCATGATTGCAGTGAGTTCAGGATTTGGAGCGACTGCTTGAGAAGCAATCTGCACGGAATCTCTCGTTGTTGCGATCAAAGCTTCTTGCCGAGCACTCATTTCTCTCATGGCATCGGTCACTTGTTCCAATCTTACTGCCATTGCAGCATATTCTCTTGAGATTTCTCCCACTTCGCGAAGCAATTCGGAAAGTTCTTTATTGCGTTCAATTTCTCCTTGTTCATCGGTGTTTTCCTCATCCAAAGGAGAAAAATACATGATGAAAAACATCACCGCAAGAAGAAATGCCTCGAGAGAAATGCTTGCTACAATCACTGAATCCGGGATGGATTCGTTAATTCTTCTCAATCCCACGGTAACAAGCAAAATAGCCGCACCGAAATACACAAATGAATTGATGGTTGAGTAAAAAAATCGATTGATGATTTCTTGCAACCACAATGATGTTCCTGAGATGATGCCCAAAGGATACAGTACATGAACATCCAAAGATGTATAGCGCCGTAAATCTTGTTCTTTGGTACAAATTCTCCATAGGAGAACAGTCGTACCAAATGAACTCATTTGCCTTTCAAATCGCAAGTCACGAAAGATGTCCCGAAGAATTGAACGACCTTCGAGTGTGGCCAATGTTGTTATTTCTTTCATGGTTTTCTCCCGAACTCGATTATTCCCTAATGAATGGTTTGAACCAAACTTCGCCAATGCTGACGGAAAATCCGCATCGCAAGAAGAGTTCTCGAACAAGGTCCGTGGTTCCACGAATTCCACCTTGTAAAGCAAGATCAATCATTGCGGATCCGGCCAGAGGCATTTGCATGCCAAATGACCCGAATATTTCGTCAATTTCTATACCATTGACTGTGTAATATAACTGATTCCATCCACCACCAACATTGAATTGCATTTTGTCGATATAGTCAGTGCCTAGTTGATATGATCGTAACCTTGAAATCCCAACGGAGATTTTTCTACCGGTACGAAATATTGATTTTCCGGGAGAGAAGGTGAAATCCGAGAAATCTTGCAATTCAACATCACCTGCGAACATCCATCTGCCTGAAATATAGGAGAAACCGGCACCTAATTGCATGGGCAAAGAACTCATGCCTTTTTGCATGAATACTGTATCATAGGCAAGGATTGTTCCGGTTCCTGTGTTTTGCCTAAAGTCGGTTTCATATTCCAAATCCGACCATATACTTGCTCCCATTCCGATTGTCAGTCCTTTTGCGGGTTGAACGGTTGCACCCAATTTTACCCCGGAACCAAAAAATCTATGTGTTTTCTGGTTTAATGAAATGAATGGCTGGGTGTATAATTCAGTTCGAATCACCTTACTGATATTTCCGAATAATCGCATTGCCGCAAATCCGATTGCAACTCCATCAATCGGGCGCCATGAACTTCCAATGAATGCGGCACTTACACCGCCATATCCATAGTTGAGAGCGCCACCTGATAGATCCTGAACTCCACTTATACCGGGTGTAAGTAGTGTCATCACCGAATATTGTACGATTGAATAGGGATAAATTCCACCTGAAATTGTCAAACCCATTGCGGTATCAACTTGAAATGTTGCGGCGATGCCGTCCAATTTTCCAAAGTTTTGAGCTGCGGACACATCCTGCTGATCTATTGCGGTTTGGGTAAACCTGAATCCGATTTGCAGTCGAGTCAATTTTGATTCCGACCACATGGCCGGGTTGGCAAGATTCACGGCATGATAGGATGGTACCGCATATTGCGTTCCCCCAAGTCCATCATAATATGCACCCATTGACTGACGAATGTCACCGATTCCAAAGGAGGAATAATTCGAACCACCTTGTTGTGCTTGCATTGAGGACATTCCTATGAGGAATGCAATCAGCATGAGGGTACATTCTTGAACATGTTTCATGATTGTTTTCCTATGATGTCATCCGATGCGGATTCTCTCTTGATGATTCCCCATAATTGTTCTCTTCCCAATCCTGTCTCGGAAGAATATGGAAGAACATCAATGCAATGAGAGCAATACTGGACCAATCCTTTGATTTGTTCTTTTCGTTCTTCAACCATTGTTGGTTTTATTTTGTCGCACTTCGTGAGTATGATCGTGTATTTTATGGCATGTAATTCCAGCCATTCAATCAAACCCATATCAATTTGGGATGGATCATGTCGGCTATCAAGCAACATGCACACCATGCGCAATTGTTCGCGATGTTCAAGATAGGAATAATTCAATTCTGAAAATTCCTGTCTTTTTGATTTGCCGACAGAGGCATATCCAAAACCCGGCAAGTCAACGAGCAACCATGCTTGCTCGACCAGAAAAAAATTGATTTGTTGAGTTTTCCCGGGAGTAGAACTTGTCAAAGCCAATTGTTTTCTTCGAACAATGCTATTGATCAAGGATGATTTGCCAACATTCGATCGACCAATGAATGCGATTTCCGGCAATGTGGATTTCGGAAAATGAATCGGGGCGGAAGCTCCCGTAAAAAAATCGGCTTGGACATTTTTCATAGATTTACATGTTTGGTCCAAGCATGTCTTCAGGTCTGACCCATCTATCGAAATCCTCGCCCGAAACAAGTTGCAATTCAATCGCAGCATCACGCAAAGTTCCACCGGTTTTATGGGCATGCTTTGCAATTTTGGCGGCATTGTCATAACCGATATGGGTATTGAGTGCTGTCACCAGCATGAGAGTATTGCGATTATAATATTCAAGTCTTTCGGTATTTGCTTCGATTCCTTTTGCACAATGCTCATTGAACATCACGCATCCATCAGAAAGTAATCGAATACTTTGTAGTACATTGTATATGATCACAGGTTTGAACACATTCAATTCAAAGTTGCCGGATGATCCACCCACATTGACGGTAGTATCATTACCAATTACTTGAGCCGCAATCATTGTCATTGCCTCAGATTGTGTTGGATTCACTTTACCGGGCATGATTGAACTACCGGGTTCATTTTCGGGAATTGATAATTCACCCAATCCGCAACGAGGACCCGAAGCCATCCATCGTATGTCATTGGCGATTTTCATGAGTGAGCATGCAAGTGTTTTCAAGGCACCATGCATGAACACCAATGCATCATGTGCGGCGAGTGATTCAAATTTATTTGGTGCAGAAACAAATGGAAGGCCGGTAAGTTGGGCGATTGTTGCAGCACCTCTTTGTGCAAATTCAGGATGAGTATTGAGTCCTGTTCCCACAGCTGTTCCACCAAGAGCAAGCTCATAGAGTCCGCCGAGTGCAAATTCGATGCGTGAAACATCATTCTTCAATTGTTGCACATATCCGGAAAACTCTTGTCCGAGTGTGATTGGCGTTGCATCCATCAAATGTGTTCTTCCACTCTTGATATATCCTGCAAATTCTTCGGATTTTGCTTTGAATGTATGCATGAGTGCATTCACGGCCGGAAGCAATGAGTGTACGATTTGCTCAACGGCAGCAATGTGCATTGCCGTTGGAAATGTATCATTTGAACTTTGCGATTTGTTTACATCATCATTTGGATGCACAGGCTTCTTTGAGCCCATTTCTCCGCCTGCAATTTCAATTGCGCGATTGGAAATCACTTCATTTGTGTTCATGTTGGTTTGCGTGCCACTTCCTGTTTGCCATACGGACAATGGAAAATGTGCATCAAGTGCTCCTTCAATCACTTCATCAGCTGCACGAATGATGAGGTCTTTTTTTTCCACGGGAAGAATTCCAACTTCAGCATTGACAATCGCCGCAGCTTTTTTCAGGATGCCAAGTGCTCGAATCAATTCTCTTGGCATTGTTTCGATGCCAATAGCGAAATGATGGAGAGATCTGGCTGTCTGGGCACCATAATACATGTGAGAAGGGACTTCAATCGGCCCCATGGAATCGGTTTCAATTCTTGTGGACATGAT
>JBJTFZ010000030.1:0-12731 GCA_046093685.1 bacterium | reverse complement strand
GTGTATATGCATGGATGATTTTGCTGGTGTCGCTGAACTTTCTGCCATGCAAAATTATCGCTGTGTCCGTGATGATCATAAAAGAATGAAATGAGAATATTTCCTTAAAATACGCCATTAGTCATAAAAAGTCTAATTTTGTCTCATGAAGATTCATGGTTTATATCGCGCGGTGAAAAGACATTCGATTCTGCATGTGTTTTATATGCTGTGCATTGGGTGTGGACTCCTCATTTCATGTTCAGGAGTGAAAACCACGGGTGAAATTCAGAATGCTGAAAGTGCCTATACGGCAGGGGTGAAAGCTTTCAATGATGAAGATTATTTTGAGGCTCAAAGACTATTCGATGTCATTCGATTACAATTCCCGACAACCCAATATGCAGATGATGCCCAGTTCTATCTGGGTGAGATAAGTTATGCTAAAAAAGAATTTGTGATGGCCGCATTCAACTATGGAATGGTGCGCAGAAGTTATCCGGGAAGTCCGCTCAACAAAACAGCATTGTTTAAAACAGCAATGTGCTATTATGAATTGTCCCCTCCGGCAGACAGAGATCAAGACTACACAAAAAAAGCGATAGCAAGTTTTTCTGAATTTCAAGCCATTTTTCCTCTGGATTCATTGTATGAAGAATCAGGAAAACGAATTAATGAATTAAGAAATCGCTTGGCCGAAAGAGAGCTCATCACTGCTGAATTATATCGATCATTATATTCAAATAGATCTGCCTTGATTTATTATGATGTGATTATCGATGATTATCCTGATACCGAACACTATGAAACGGCCTTTGTTGGAAAAATCGAATCACTGATTGCATTGAGGAGATATGATGATGCTCGTTCAATGATAGATCTTTACAAAAAACGATTTGCAGAGGGCAAATTGAAATCTTCAGTGAGCTCATCTGAACAATTGCTCCCTCAATGATTCTAAGGAAATAACCATGCAGTATCATGATCAATCCAAAGGAAAAACACCGGCCGAGTCAACCGTTGAAATGACCAATCTTGTGCTTCCCAATGACACAAATCAATTGGGAAATCTTTTGGGCGGTCGGCTTATGCATTGGATAGACATTGCCGCAGCATTGGCAGCGATGCGACATTCAGGAAAAGTGTGCGTTACTGCTTCTGTGGATGTGATCAACTTTTTTGAACCAATCAAGCTTGGTCATGTTGTACGCGTTCTAGCGAGCGTGAATCGTGCTTTTTCCACTTCCATGGAGATAGGAGTCAAAGTATTTCGTGAGGACCCGCTTCACGGAGTGCAAGTCCATACCTCAAGTGCCTACTTAACCTTTGTTGCGATTGATCAATATGGCAAACCATTGCAAGTTCCGCCAATTGATCCTGTCTCCAAAGAAGACAAACGCCGCTATGATGAGGCAACTTTGCGTAGAGAGCAAAGGTTGCAAACAAGAGAGCTTCTCAAACAAGCAAGAAATAAAGATAAAGATTGCTGATTGTTCGCGCTAATTGCGTGATAATTCTTCCAACTTTTGTTATTTTTCCGCGCATGTTCCCGTGCGATTTCCCGTATTTATGAATTCTATGAGGTTGCCATGAATGCCTTTGTCCGTTCATTGAGTATACTATGTTTGTTGGTATCGGTTTCTTTCTCCATACTCAACGCACAACCACCAAAAGTCATAACATATCAAGGTCATTTGTTGAATGATAAAGGCGAGCCGGCAACAGGTTCAATGAGAATGACATTCACACTGTACCCTGATTCCCAGACTTTACAATTTGTTCATCAAGAAACACAAGATGTTGTGATTGATAAAGGATTGTATTCTATTCAACTTGGAGCATTGAAGCCATTCGACATCAGTTTTCAACAACAATATTTCTTGAGCATCACAATTGACGGTATTGAATCCAAGAGAGTTGCGATAAATCCCGTTCCATATGCAATCAAAGCATTGGGTGTGATGAATTCATCCATCTTTCCTGTTGACATCAATACCTCGGATTCCAAAAATGGTGATGTTCTCTTATCCGATGGAAATAAAGTAGAATGGAAACCTGTGGTTTCAAAGATCATTGGTGATGGCTCCATTCAAGTAAATCCTGTTGGTGGTACGGTATATGTTTCAATTCCCGAGGGCGCTGTTTCGGGAAATAAAATAGAGTCGAATACAATTAACTATGATCGTTTTTTGGTCTCCAAAGCTCCCAAAAACAAGCAATATCTCTCTTATGACAGCATCACAAGAACGCTTGTCTGGCTTGATCAGCCGGAATTGTTATTGACTCTCCCATACAAACAGCAATCAGATCAAACAGACACTCTCTTCAGTATTAAAAATACGCGGAATGGTCCTGCCGGAAGATTTGCAATTGAAACTAATCCAGGAACCCACCATGCATTAATTGGCGAAAACAATGGTGTTGGATCTGCGATTGCCGGATTTGCAAAAGGAAATGGAAATGCAGGATACTTCTCATTGTCCAATTCTACCGGAACAGGTTCTGCAGTTCGAGTTGAGACAAATGCGAAAAGACACGGAGTTGAAGTGACGAATGCAAATTCCGCTACCATCAACACCTCCGGAGTTTTATCTATTCATCAATCGAATGCAGATTCAAGTTTTGGTGTGACGGGAGTTATATCACATGCAAATCCGGGTGCCAATTCTGCTGGACTTCGTGGACAGGTTTTATCCGTGGGAACAAAAGCAATCGGTGTTCATGGATTGCATGCAGGAAAAGGAGTCGCAATTTTGGGTTCCACAAAATCAGGCATTGGCATCATGGGAATCAGCGAAGACAGTACCGCTGTATTTGCGAAACGCACTTCCTCATCAGGAATAATCCCTGCCGTCTATGTTGAATCAATGACGACCGCAGATTCCGCTTCAGCTTTGACTTCCGTGATTTCTGCGCAGCAACCCGGAAGCTCAACAACTGCAATTCTTGGAGAGATTTCATCTACTTCAAATAGTGGAATAGCAATCATTGGTCGTCATAAGGGTGGGGGAATAGGAATAGAAGGAAATTCAAAAGATGGTGTCGGCATCCGTGGTGTTTCATCACAGTCAATCGGCATACTTGGCATGCATTCTGCGCTTGTTGGTAATCAAGCCGGTGTTCAGGGTTCTAGTGCATCCTCAGACACAAATGCTGTTGGTGTTGCCGGTATCATTGAATCAACTTCGTCGGGCTTGCAGTCAGCAGGTGTTAGAGGAATCAACAACTCCGCGAATGCCAACGGATATGGTGTATCCGGAACTCATGCTGGTCAAGGAATTGGCGTATATGGAACAAGTCAATCCGGAACGGCAATTCAAGCATATACATCCAAAAACTCAAATCAGGGAATTGGAGTGAAGTCCATTGTCGATGGAAACAATGCCATAGCTTTACAAGCAAGAACCACTTCAACAACCGGCTTGCAATATGGCTTGGATGCAGTGGTTTCAGGTGACTCGGCGATTGCTGTACGAGGAAAAGCACCGGTGAATGTAAAACGAACAAGTTATGCAGGCTTCTTTGAAGGAAATCTTGCCGTAGCCGGTGGAGATATCATTAGGAATTATCAATCTGCAAGTGGCACTTCAGAAAAAAGAGCAATGCCAATAGCATATGGATCAGTAGGACTGAACGGTGCGGCTTTGTCCGGAACACAAAATTTCACATGCAACTGGGATGTTAACACTCAGCAGTATTTCATAATCATACACCAAGAAGGTTATACTTCCAGTGGGTATATCACTGTTGCAAATGCTTCCAATGCAACACAACCGGTAATCATCAATACCAGTCAAGCCGGAGCGGATATGCTTGCCATTTCATGCTTTAATCTTCAAGGACAAAAGATTCAGTTTCCATTTCATTTCATGGTGTTCAAACCTTGATGAGTTAGTGTTGTGATTCGTGAAATGGTTTGATTGTAAAGTCTTATGATTCTTCTGCATCCTTTTTTAGCCTGAGCAAATGCTCAAATGCTTGCAAGGGCGTGAGTTGATTCAAGTCCAAATCCAAAAGAGATCTGCGTAGGGCATCATCGCGAATTTCAAAGATGGACATCTGACGGTTGTCTTGTTCTTTGAATGATGGTGCATGCTCTACATGCAATTCCTGCTTATGACCTTCCATGTCTTTGAGAAGCACAGAGGCTCTTGATATGATTGAAGGTGGAAGCCCTGCCATTTGTGCAACGTGAATTCCAAATGAATGATCGCTCGTTCCGGGTATAACTTTGTGCGTGAATAAAATGGTATCCTGCACTTCCTTGACTTCGACCTTATAATTTTTTGCTGAATGCAAATGGTTTGTAAGTGAAGTGAGTTCATGATAATGTGTGGCAAAGAGCATGCGTGATTTCGTGATGTCATGCACATGTTCTGCGATTGCCCAAGCAATCGAGATGCCGTCAAAAGTGGCGGTTCCTCTTCCAACTTCGTCAAGCAACAATAAACTTCTTGATGTTGCATTATTCATGATATTCGCTGCTTCTTGCATTTCAACAAGAAAAGTACTTTCTCCTGCCGAAATATTGTCTTGAGCCCCAACCCTTGTGAAGATTCTATCAACAATTCCGATATGCGCAGAATCCGTGGGTACGAAACATCCGATTTGCGCAAGCAATACAATGAGCCCAACCTGACGAAGATAGCACGATTTTCCGGCCATGTTTGGCCCAGTGATGATATGCAGGCGTTCATGTTCTGAAAACTGCGTGTCATTGGGAGTGAATGGCGTTCCCGGTGACAAAGCCCTTTCGACGACGGGATGTCTTCCCCCAACAATGGAGAGATGGGTGTCTTCACTGATTATGGGTTCAACATAATCATGCGCAATCGATACAGAGGCGAAACTTCTCAATGCATCAAGCTCGGCGATGGCACCTGAAATAGATTGAATCATTTCGGTATGAATCATTATTGCATTGCGAATCTCTTGAAAGAGTTCCTGCTCCAAAACTGAGATTTTTTCATCAGCCGATGTGATCTTGGTTTCAATCTCTTTCAATTCCTGCGTGATATATCGCTCGGCATTTGCAAGAGTCTGCCTTCTCTGATACCGATCTTCGGGTACTCTTGATTTATGAGTATTGCTGATTTCAATGTAATATCCGAATACATTGTTCGAAGCAATTTTGAGAGAGCTTATTCCGGTTGATTCTCTTTCGCGTTCTTGATATTCTCGAATCCAATCCTTTCCGGAATGCAAAGCCTCGAGATATGTGTCAAGTTCTGCAGAAAATCCATGATTGAATGTGATTCCCGAACCCAATTGAACAGGTGCCTCCTCTCGCACTGCTCTTGCAATCAATTCCGTGATCATCGAGGTGTCTTTCAATCGTGAAGCAATCGATTGAAAAAAACCAACTTGAATACTGCCGATCAATTCTTTGATCAAAGGTATCTGCAATAATCCATTTTTCAATGATATGAGGTCTCGAGGATGTGCCTTGTTTGCACATACTTTTGTAATCAATCGTTCAAGATCCCCGATGGATCTAAGATGCTCTGCAATTGAATCATGTAGTGGTTTCTCTGTGAACAAAACCCTGACACAACTCAGTCGATCATCAATCAATTGTTTCTTCCGCAATGGTCTTGCAACCCATCGTTTGAACAATCTGCTTCCCATGGGGGTAAGAGTATGATCCAAAGCCGAGAGAAGTGAACCATGCTTTTGATCATGAAAAGAGGAAAGTATCTCAAGATTTCTTCTCGTGGCATGATCAAGCAACATGAAATCGCCATGATCAAAAACTGAAATCGATTGAATTTGAATTGCAGCTTTTTTCTGCGTTTCATTGATATATTGAAGGCAAGCGCCAGCTGACATCAAACCGGCGGTCATTTCATCGATTCCAAAACCTTTCAAAGAAGCTGTATTGAAATGTCTAAGGAGCACATCTCGCGCAAAATCCAATTCGAATATCCAATCTTCCTTTTTTGTAATTGAAGGTTCGAAAGGAAGATCGTGCAATATTTCTTCCAAATCTCTTGCCAATGATTTTGAAATGATGATTTCGGCCGGGGAAAACAATTCCAGAACAGACTCCAATGCATGTCTTGAAATCTCTGTTGTGTGAAATTCACCCGTGGAAATATCCGCAATGGCAATTCCATATACCAAAAATCCTGATCTATGCGCATGAACCGATAGAGAAGCGATATATGTATTTCTTTGCGCATCCAAAAGTTTGTCATAAAGTCCGATACCCGGCGTGACCACTTCTATCACATCTCTTTTCACAATACCTTTTGCGAGTTTCGGATCTTCCACTTGTTCGCATACTGCAACTCTATATCCGGCGCGGACCAACTTGGGGAGATATGCATCCAATTGATGATGGGGAAATCCTGCCAAAGGAACTTCGCCTGCATCGCCATTATTTCTCTTCGTAAGCGTTATTCCACATACTTTAGAAGCTATGATGGCATCATCTTCGAATGTTTCAAAGAAATCGCCCATTCTGAACAGCATCACCGCATCGGGATTTTTTGCTTTCATCTCTTTATATTGGCGCATCAATGGTGTTTCTTTCATCGCTTGTGATGTCTTTTTGTTTACGGATGATAATTCATGCAAATTGCAAGTCGCAAATTCGTGAAAATTCGGATAAAGTATAAAGGTATGGGGATAATCACCGCATTCACTTCACTGCATATCACAGTGGTATTTCTCACTATGCTATACGCATTGTGTTGTTTTCCGTGTACTGCCACAGGAGAGGTTTTTGAAGGATGGCTTGATCCGGACACTACCGGTCCGATCACTCCAATATGGCTTGAAATGCACGAAACCACATCAGGCAATTACTCCGGTTGGTATCTCAATAGGATGGAACCGGATACGATACCATTCAAGGGTGAAAAGACAAAATCCGGAATTGTATTGAAAGTGATGTCGGGAAGAAATACGGTCAAGGAACAATTCACATTCACAGTTACCGAAACTGGATTAATGGGATATTGGAAACCAGCCAAAGGGTATGGAGCTGATATTCGGCTTTTCTCGACAGATTCAATGTATGCAAAAACAATGCATGTGCGGATAGATCCCGGAATTTTAGGAAAAGGGAAGGGAGTGAAGGACAGCGTCTCAGATATTCAATATCTGATGGTCAGGAAAGGGATTGCCTCCGTAAAAGTCTATAGAGAGCGAATCGACAATCATCGTCCATGGATTTCATTTCATGTGATTGACCTCATGAAAAACAAGGAAATTCAAATGACGGATTATTTGATTGATCACGCCTTTGCAAAAACAAAGATTTCAGCCGATGCGCATGCTGAAGAAGAGGCACTGAATCAACTGAAGCAATATGGCGAAGATGAACTTGCAACCATGACGGATTGCGGAATGAACTTGGATGAGGAATTACATCTCGACAATATCGTCCTCTATCCAAATCGTACTTCCATAACATTTGATTATTTGAATGTATTTGGGATGCATGAGCAATGCGAGTATCTCATGTATCCCGTGAGATACACTCTGCCCATGGATGAATTCAAAGCATGCATCAGACCCGGGACATTTCTTTCGAGATTATTGAACTAATCACAAAGATCCAAAAACACCTGAAGAATAATCATCAAATGCTTGTAGTATTTCCTCCCTCGTGTTCATGACGAATGGACCCGCAGCAACAATTGTTTCTCTGATGGGCTTGCCAACCAATACTAAAAATCGAGAATCTTCTTTTGCATGAATATGGATGACCTCTCCGTCATTGGAGAGTACTGCACAATGATGAACAGGCAAATCATGGTTGTCGCTGATTATCGCTTCTCCCTCTATATTCAACACTATGGTGGTATAATCTGAAGGACATTCATGTTCAAAGCTTCCGCCACTCTTCAATGATACAATCAGCATGTCAATTTCCGTGAATGTGGAGGCAATTCCCTTGATATGCTTATGAGATCCAGCCACAACTTCCACTTCATAATGCGTATCAACATATCGAGGAATACTCTCATGCTTGATTGCCTGATATTTCGGCTTGGTCATTTTATGCTCTGCAGGAAGATTCACCCATAATTGAGCCATATGAAATTCACCGCCAACTTTGGCGAATTCTTCAGTATGAAATTCTTCATGTAATACGCCTGATCCGGCAGTCATCCATTGTATGTCGCCCTCACCTATGATTCCACCCCCACCGGAGCTGTCTTTATGAGCAACGCTGCCTTTGAATGCAAATGTTACGGTCTCAAAACCTCGGTGTGGATGCACATCAACCCCTCTTTGATGAGTGGTCGGTTCAAAGAAATGAGGCGATCCATAATCCAATAATAAAAAAGGATCTGTCTTTGTCATTCCACCTTGCACATGGGAAGGAAAAAAATTATGCACACGAAATCCATCACCCACAAAATGAGGTGGAGGTGGAGGTATGATGGAATGAATATATCTGATTTTCAACATGAGATTACTCTTTGGATTTTAATGTGAAAGAATGACCATTGAATTGCAGGTCCACTTCTGGAATATCTTCTTTTGTCAATTGATTGATTTCCTCGATCACAGTATTTTCTTCGTCAATCACAGGACCTCCTCTGCCGAATTGCCTAGTGGGCGTCACAGACCCATCAATGAATTCACCTTTGCTTGTGAGGCGTAATGCAAAAATAGGAGCCATGCCCGAGATGCCTTTAATGTTGAATTTTTCATAGGTGCAAAAATTACCCATTGAATATGCTATGAACCTTCCTTTGTATAAGTCGATCGCTCTTGTGATATGAGGTCCATGACCCAATACAATATCGGCACCGGCATCGATTGCCTGGCGTGCAAATGCATGAACATCACCTCTATCCTGACCGAGAAACAATTCATGCTTCCGTGGCACATGTGTATGACTTTGTCCTTCAGCACCACCGTGGAATGATACAATTACGATATCGCAAAATGAATCAAGTTTCTTCACGACTTTTTGTATCTCTTGTTTGTCATTAATGTCAAGACATCCTTTGTTTGGGGCAAATGCTGTCAATCCTATCAATAGACCTTTCACTCGAAGGGTGTCCCAAGGACATGATGTTTGCCCTGCAAATCGAATGTCCTGTTTTTTCAAAACAGATATAGTGTTCAATCTGCCCGGTTCTCCCAAATCACCCACATGATTATTTGCAATCGAAAGCATATTGAATCCGGCTTCTTTTAATTCTTGCACGAAATAAGAAGGTTGTCTGAATACATAGCAAGTGCTGGGATCACTGCAGGATTTAGGTATTCCTCCACTATCCAAAACAGGTCCTTCCAAATTTCCAAAAATCACATCTCCTTTTCTTAGGGCATCAGTCACCGGCTTGAGCAATTGTGCATCACGAGGTGGCATGGTTGACTCATTGGGATAATTCGTTCCCATCATGATGTCTCCTACTGCCGTTATGATGATTTCTTCAGCTTCGGTTGCGGCCTTTTGTGATTGTTCTTTCGCTTGTTCTCTTTGCTTATCATTACTGCAATGCAATGAGGTTGCAAATAGCATGAACATGAGTGCAATTTGTGAGGCAATTTTCATGTTAATTCCCTGAATGCTTCTTTTATGAACATACTTTTCAGCCTGAGGCTGATACCTATTGTTGCAAAATAGTATATTGCTTCATGAATATGATTCAGTAATTGAAGGGAAATCCATGCAATATATTGTGATGCTGATTTTGACTATGATGCTTTGGGGTTGTGATGGTGGAAGTGTTCTCGGTCCTGAATCCATGCGCGCGAAATTTCCGACCATTGGAAGCGTGTTTTACTATGAAGGATATGAGATTGATCGATTTGACAGTCGAATTCCGGGCACGACTCGTGAGTTCACAAGTGTGGTTTTGAGTGCAGACACTATTCTGTTTGGGAAATCGGATGTATATGTCATTAGAACGCAATATCCTGATACCAGTTTCATTGAATACTTTGCGATCAATGATGAGTTTGACATCTTGCGTAGAATGACACTTGGCTCATCTTCGGTATGGGTAACTGTTCCTATTACAAGTCTTGCAGAGACCAATGACACCATAAAAACAACGATTGACCTGGCGCCCGGAAAACGGGGTACTCTGGAGTATATGTACAAACACACCTACTTTGGAGATCAGTCATTTGCTTTGGATACAGTGCAAGTGAGTGGAAGAAAATTTCGCTCAACACTCAAGTATCAAGTTGTGTCGAGTGGTCAGATTTCCAATGCAGGTGTTGATGAAAGCATAGACCATTATCTTCCAAGCTTGGGAATGCTTGCCCATTCGATAATGCATGCCCGATATGATGAACGAACGGGAAAATGGGTCAATGGATATGTGATAAGGCTGAAAAAACATACGAGTCAATAAAATAAAACACCGCAGAAATATCTGCGGTGTTTTTTTTATGGATATACTTTCGTACAAGTTGATCTCTTGATCAGATTGTTCAAATATTCCAGAAGCGTGGATTGTTCTGACTGCACTATTGTCTGTGCGCACTCCTTGGCAAGTAGGGTCTTTTTGGGATTGTACAGACAATCTGCAATCTTGGTTGGGGGAATACATGTGCCATTCAATATCAAACCAAGAACTTCAATCGATGTCGTGTATTTGTTCGTGATGATATATGCAGATTCAAAAGTTCTTTGAGTATACATCTGAAGTATTCTATAATATTTTTCAAATTCACGATCATTGTTGTTCATTTGGCTGCCCCCATTGATTTTGATATATGTCGCTATATCGGACTCTCCTTCATCAATCCCTTCCATGATGATATCCTTTCTTTTGGAAGCATTAGCTTCTGCCGTCATTGTCGGGTTTGGTGGCACCAAAGAAGCATGCACTATTTGAAATTGTTCATGAGGAATGCTGAAGATCTTTATGTCTTGTACATTGTTCTCTACCGCATGTGCCAAACGACTTCGTTCCATTTCATCTCTTTGCACTCTTGAAGGCTTGGTTGGTAATGTGGTGATGTCTTCTGCATCCATGCGTATGATAATGCGCTTGATTTCATCGCTGAGTGGACCGGGAACATTGCCGCTCCAATTGATTGAGTCCAATTGTTCCGATGTAAAGACTGTTCTAAATTCAACCTGTTCTTGCTTTTTTGATGTCTGTGAAACAAAGCTCGTGACTGCATTCAACAATGTGAAATCATCGTTTTTCTTCGCTTGCGTCACAACATAGACACAATTGAATTTTGCATTCTTCCATGCTTGATATTCGATATAGAATTGAGCATATTCTACATCAAACTCATTCAATGTGCCTGCCCCATTTTCTTTTAGATATTTTGCCAGATCTTTTTCTCCTTCATCCAATGCTTCGGAAATGATATCCTTTTTCTTAGATCTCATGGCTTCAATTGTTGGCTTTGGCTCAATGAGTTTTACTGTTTTGTAAAACATTTCTTCCTGTTCTTCATCAAGCATGATTTTATAAACGCGAGCATTGGAAATTGTTCGCACTTTGACATGTTGAAGTACTCTTTGCGCCTCGGGATTTTTATTTCCCGAGATGATGGGTGGTGCGAAGCATAGCGCCATGAAAGTATAAACGCATAGATATGTTATGATGGTGTTCATGATATTTCCCCGATTAAGTAATTAGTATACAATATTGAATCTGCAGGACCTGACAGCTTCCGGTGATTCTTCTCCTTTTGTAGTCGCAGCCTTTGCTTTTACCCTGATTTTGATTGTGCCACCTGTTCCACGAGGCAATGGCAAAGGTCCATCGAGTTTGAATCCCATTTGCCATGTGCCGTTCACAAGTTGTGGCCGGCCATAAGAAATCGCTTTATATCCTTTCACTCCTTGTTCCATGATTTCAAACTTCACATCTTTGATGGTTGTGGTCATCTCCTCATAGATTGGCGTTTTTACTTCACATGAAATAAAAAATATTGGGTCTTGATCATCAATTATGCGGGTAATCTCTCCACAAATGATGCGCGGTCTTTTCAGTCCGGGAAATGCTTCAAGATATTCAGAACCATCAGTAGGGAAGAGTTGCACGGAAACTGACTGATCATTTGGATCTTGCCAGATGATTCTGGCTTTGATATTATCTGCATCCGGCCCGATATAAAAATTATCCGAAGATCTAACATGAAGCCCAATGAGAGGTCTCTCTTGTTTGGTGCCCTTGATGATAGTTCTGAATTGATGTTCCGGAATACTAAAGCCCGAACCTGGGACCGCGCAAAATTCAACTTCATCGCCTTTTGACAAACTTTTGATCAATCCCGTCACTTCCTCCTCACTTGTATACTTCTCTCCATCCTCACTTTGAAAAGTGGCCAATCGTGTAGGATGCACAATGAGAGTGAGTGAATCTTCAGCGGAATGCTCTCCAATTGTTTGCTTTGCATTGATGCGATGCTCGCCGGCAATCAATGGACCGGGGATCTTAACCTTATATGCGGTGATATTTGAATATTCCTGAACAAGCCCCATAGAGGTGTATTCAAGATTCCTATCATCAAGCCGTATGCTAGGCAAATTGTCTTTATCAGTTTCAGCAATGAATATCGCTGAATAAGAACCCGCTTTGTCGAAAGAATGCATTTCCCCGCGTTGCTCCCATCTGATGAAAGGACTTCTTCTCATTGGTACATGAGTTGTGCACCCCGATACAAATGCCAAGAGAAAAGCGATGGCCACGAATTTTGGATATTTCATGGTAAACTCCTTACACTGCTGAATCCCTGAGTATCAGCAATAAATGAAAAATACTTATGTTGGGAAAACAAACGATAACAAGTTAATAATATTGTAAACC
>JBJTFZ010000029.1:0-8534 GCA_046093685.1 bacterium | reverse complement strand
ATGAGCATGTTGCTCAATCATGCGAATCAATTGTCTTCTGTATTCTTTGGGCATCCAATCATGAGGCTCGATTTTCTCACCATTTTGAATCTTTTCTTCAAATCGTGCAAGAAGAATAGGATCCTCATCCAGCATTTTGGCGCTGTTCTCAATATCTATGATGCTTACGCTTCCGTACATGACATTACTCCAATGGAATGAATTCCTACAAATTTACCAAAGGAGCGCTTTATGACAAAGCATCACGACTCAATTGGTTTTCAAATTTCTGTTGAGACTTTTTGCATAACGGAAAGAATAGTGCCCAAGTTCCGACATCATGTTTGGAGCCGTGGGCTGTCCTTTATACAATGACAATACCTGAAACTTCACATAGGTACCTTTCTTGGTTTTCAATACAAGGGTACGCTGAGGAGCTGGATTTAGGGTCCTTGAAGGGGGATCATAGGTAAACATCCCTGAACCGTCAACGGCAATGGATATGACACGGCTCGTGATATCATCAGGCTTCATGAATGAATCCTCAGGAGCATATTGCAACATGTCAAATGTGGTGTCTATTACTTTACCAATGGTATTTCCACGGGGATTGATGGTTCCTGAATTCAGCACTATGTCTATTGATCTTGTTTTTCCACCTCCATATAGATATGGAAGGCGGATATCCCATTCATCTGTGGTGTCTTTTGAGGGAGATATGAAGTCGTCGGCATCAAAGGAAAAATACAAATACCGAGATTTCAGTGTATCGGGTTGAGCACCGGAAACTGATTTAATCGTCACTGTGCCGGTTGAATCATTCGGATTAACTACCGCGTCATCAGCGCAAGAATTCAAAAAAAGTGTGGCTAGAAGTGAGAAAATGGTGAGTCTGCACATGGTGATATGGTGAAAAAGTGGAAAAAGGAAATACAAAATTATGTGTTATTACACATATTGTCAAAACAAATAATTTATTGCAAAGTTCCTTGATCCCAAAAGTTGTTCAATTGTTCAATGCCCCTTCTTGAACCCATTGTCTTACTCCCCTTTTTTGTGCTTCGCTTATTCGTTGTTGGAATGTCAAAACATGTCCTTGCTTTCCCTCTAGAATTTGATTCAGGAGGCTATTATCAGGTTTTCCGGGAATGATGAGACCAGCTCTGGAAGTCAATTGGAAATATCCTGTTACATCCACTCCTGCAGCAGCGGTTTCAGAGTCATGGCAACCGGAAAAAGCACATGTCAATTCCAACAATGGCTTCACATGTTGCTGATAGCTTACATTTTGTGCGGGGAATTGAATTTGTTCCGGAGATGTGATCGTGGTGTCGTAACATGCCGACAGAGTGAATAGATACAATATGACAAAAAAGTATTTCATTGTACATTCAGAAGTGGTTTGACGGATGTTCCTGAAGAAGAATCATATTTCACGGATGCCAAAAATAATCCGGAAGGTGGTGCCGTGAATGATGCCGGTAAATCCGAAGATTTCTTTAGCAAGCCGGGTATGATATCTGCAGATTGTTTTCCTCTTCCGATTTCAACGATGATGCCGATCATTCTTCTAATCATGTTCCACAAAAAGTGTGATCCTGAAATTGTGATAAGAATCAAATCACCTTCTTCTTTCACAGAGATATTGGTGATATTGACTTTTGTGGATTTCATTTCGGGATCATCCGCGGTGAAAGAACGGAAGTCATGCATACCTTTGAAATGCAGAGCAGCCTTTTGCATATCTTCAATATTCAACTGATCTTTCACCCACCAAACATATCGTTTTCCAAATGCGGTTCTGCGTCTGGATATCTGATAGAGATATGTTCTCTCCACGGCATCATGCCGCGCATGGAATGTTTTGGACACCTTGAATACATCGACAATCGAGATGTCTGCAGGCAATGCATCATTCAGTTTGAGTTTTATGATATGTGGTGCAAGCATTGTTTCAACATCTAGATGGAATACTTGCTCCAAAGCGTGAACGCCGGCATCCGTTCTTCCCGAACCATAGAGTTCGAACTTGTCGGTGCCAAATACAGACTTCGATGCACCAATCAGTTCACCTTGAACAGTTCTTGCATTCTTTTGCACTTGCCATCCGGAAAATCGCGTTCCTTCATATTCACAGATCACTTTATAACGAGGCATATTATTTTCCAAAATGGGGGAAGAGTTGATCTCCAACTTTCATCAACATGATAGATGTAAAGCGGGGATTTGCCTTGCGAATGCAATATGCACCTTCAGGCAGATCAGATAAGTCGAGAAAAGAATTTCCTGATTTCAACACTCGACCATCCAAAGAAAGTACATGGAGCACCGTGCTCTCATGACTATTATCGGTGAGTCTTGCATCAGTGATGGAATATTCCATGAATGATGCACTCGTTTCTTGAATATTCGACAGTGATTCTGAATAGCGATATAGTCCCGCCTCGGTTGCGGCATACAAAGTCATCCCGGAAGCATCACTCACAGATCTCAACATCCATACATTTCTACGGATTTTTGCTCCACCCGGATTTGTATACCAAGGAATTTCATCGTCGAATCGAAGTGTGGATCCCGTGGAAAGTTGTGTCTTCATGATTAAACCGGGTCCGGGAATCACATCGGTTGCATCAGAAAACCCACCAAGAAAGAGATCTTCGTCCTGACCTTTTGTGGCGAAGCAAATTGACCAAAAACTTGTGTCTCTGAATGAATGTTCCTTCCAACTATAACCACCATCGGTCGTTCTGAACACACCACCATTCGGAATATTGCCAGGAAGAAAATATGCGATGATTGCGAAACCAAGCATGGGGTTCTTCGCGCTGAAGACAATTTTTGGGATTTCCGCATCCTGAAATGAGCGGAGAACAGTGACTCTCTTCCAAGTTGCACCTGCATCAGCGGAGCGTTCAATGATTCCGGTTTTGCATCCGGCATACATGATGTTTGTACTATCGGGCCTTATGGCAATAGTACACAATGAAGGAACATTCAATGTTCCGAGAGTATCCCAGGTAATACCTGCATCATTGCTTCTGAAGATTCTGTTTGACGCATTGTCTCCGGCATAGATCACATTCGCATCAATTGGTGATTCAATGATCGTTTCACCCGGTGTGAGAAATTGAGGTTTTTCCGTTTCAAAAACAGTCTCCCATTCTCTACCTTGATTTGTGCTTCTTCGAATGGAATTGAATACCCCACCGATGAGCACGACATTTGTGTCTTTCGATGAAATCAGCACATTGGTCAATTGCGAACTTCCACTTCTAAACTCAATGCTGTCTATTTCCCAAGTAATGCCTGCATCATGGGTTCTATAGAGCGTCCTCCCCAAACCTCCTACTATCATTGTTCTGGGATTTTTGGGATTGATTGACAAACCATAAGCCGGCTGATCAAGCAATCGTGTCCAAGAGCCTTGTGCAAACATGATATGTGAACCACAGAGCATTATCAACAACACAATACTATTTTTCATTTCTTAATCCTTTGAATGAAGCATTGCGAAGTGATTGTGCAAATGTTCGAATGGTTTGATCTGCAGTGGATTGATTAATCGCATAATTCCAGAACTGTTCCAAATGTCCTTTCCCCATTGCGAGTTGCATTGCTCCTTGAGATTTATGTTCGGCAATCAACCAATTCACGATGATTGAATAATTCAATTTCTGTTGAAAACCGAATGAAGTCAGTCGATTGAAAAAATCTATTGGTACTGACTGATGCATCGCAGTAATGGGATAAGCCGGCAATCCTGAAAATGCAGTCTGCATGGAGGAGGATGTATCGGATACACTGCAACCAATGACAATCGGTTTTTTTTCGACATTCATGGATTGAACCGCACGAAGGGCCAATATCGTTGCTGCTTTGTGATGACCATGCGTGGATTCATTGGGAAGAAGTGTGAATACAAAGTCATATGCATGTTTTGCATGAAGTGTTTTGATTTTTGAAATAACTCTTGCGGTATCCCAGACAATATTCAGCACCGAATCAGGATTGAGCGTATAACCTGTGTCCTGTTCATCCATGAAATGATAATCTCTCAGACCGATATAGGCACCGCCTGACATCAATTCTTTTTTGCGAATGGTTGGCAATGCTTCTCTCCCCGCTTGTTCATTGGTCAATGATATGCCATATATTTCCTCTGCCAATGTGGAATACTTGAAACCACCTTCGCCATTTGTCACGAGCAAGATATCGGCAATGCCATTCAATTCATGCGTGACTTTATAGATTGTTGCGGCAAAAGCGGTTTCATCATCAGGATGAGCGGTCACAATGAGAATTTTGGGACCTTTCGCATGAGCACATACGATGCTCAGCAGAACCATGAATATGTATCGGAGTATCATGTGGTAAAATTCGAGAATATGATTGGCAATTCAAAAGATGGGAAACAAAAAAGCCCGATCAAGATTGATCGGGCCAAAATCTTTCAAAAGATTATCAGTCGTCCATGCCTTCATACAAATGCTGAAGGCGTTCGCGCAAATGTAGAACAGCATAACGCTTGCGAGCGAGGAGAGTATTGATGTTCACACCGCTTTCCTCAGACATTTCCCTGAAGGATACACCGTGAAATTCATTTCTTTCAAATACCTCGCGTTGTTCGGCAGGCAATTCTTTGAGAGCCTCTTGAACGGTATCCCAGATTGTTTTACGAAATAAATCGCCATCCGGTGTATAAGACATGTCGCCGAGCAAATAGTCGAGCGAATCATTGCCTTCTTCAATTTGACGAGGCGTGGCCAAGTCTGAAAATGATTCCGCACGCTTCTTGCGATAGAAATCGATGATTTTGTTCCTAACAGCAGTGAACACCCATGAAGCCAAATTTTCAATTGGCTTTTGAACATGTTCCGCAGCGGCAAGAACATTTGTGAACACCTCTTGCAGAATGTCTTCCGCATCCTCTTGCGTGCGAACACGCTGGCGAATAAAACTGAGGAATCTTTTGCGATCGGCTTTGAACAAAGCCTCAATTTGCAATACCAAGTCCATTTTCTCTCCTCCAAGAACTGTGGTGGAAATAGCTACTTCATCCTTTGGATCACCAAAGCGCTCATCATCAACATAGATATTGAGAGGCTTCGGCGTTTCCGCTCCGGATTCCGATCCGATAGGATTCATGTCTGATGTAGACCCTTGATTAAATTCCAGCATGATTATACTCCTTATAAATAATGGATGAATTCGCTGACCTATTGTCATTACGAAACATTGTAGCTTTTACGACCATTCAGTCCTTCCGAAAGTGAGAAAAACATTTATCTGTCATTATTGCAGAATCTGACACATTTTCTTGACATCTTGACACTTAGTTGTCATTTTGTCCTATTTTCATGACAAATCTGCGGTTTTGAATGATTAATCACGAAGTATTGGAGATAAGGGAATTTTTATGCCAAACTTTTCAGCATTGCCTGAAGCCCGCTTGTAGCCTGCATCTGTGTGTCTGAGAATACCCATTAGAGGGTCATAGGTCAATACACGCTTTAGCCTTTGTTCTGCGGCTTCGGTACCGTCTGCAACAATCACCATTCCGGCATGCAATGAGAGGCCCATACCTACTCCGCCACCATGATGGAGGGAAACCCATGTAGCTCCACCCAAAGTATTGAGTGCAAAATTGAGATATACCCAATCCGCAATTGCATCGGATCCATCCAGCATTGCTTCAGTTTCACGGTATGGTGAAGCCACTGAACCGCAATCGAGGTGGTCTCTACCAATCACTATCGGTGCAGAAACCTTGCCCTCACGAACCAGGTTATTGAACAATACACCTGCTTTGGCTCTTTCTCCATAATTCAACCAGCAAATTCTTGCAGGCAATCCTTGATAGCCGATACGAGACTGAGCATTGTTTATCCATCTGTGGAGACCTGCATGTTCGGGGAACAGCTCCATGATTGCGCGATCCGTCACTGCGATATCTTGGGGATCACCGGAGAGAGCTACCCATCTGAATGGGCCATTGCCATCGCAAAACAATTGTCTGATATATGCAGGAACGAAACCAGGAAAATCAAAAGCATTGCTGACGCCTGCCTTTTCTTTTGCTACTCCCCTCAAATTATTTCCATAGTCAAAAACAATCGAACCCATTTCTTGAAATGCGAGCATCGCTTTGACATGTTCGCCGATGGAATGATGTGTTTTCTCAAGATAAGTTACAGGGTCGCTTGTTCTGAGCATGTCGGCTTCCACCTTGGACACCCCTGCGGGATAATACCCGTTGAGTGGATCATGCGCGGCGGTTTGATCGGTCACGACATCAGGCTTGATATTTCTTCGAACCAATTCAGGCAAAATCTCGGCTGCATTTCCAACAAGTCCGATTGACAATGCACGCTTTGTTTCCACGCATTCTTGAACAAGCGTCAGCGCCTCATCCAAATCATGCAGTTTAACATCGCAATACCCATCATGAATGCGTTTATCGATGCGCGTTTCATCAATTTCGATGCACAATGCCACGGCACCGTTGAATGTAGCGGCGAGTGGTTGAGCACCCCCCATTCCTCCAAGGCCGGCAGTCAGCACGAATCGACCATATAAATCTCCGCCAAAATGTTGCCGAGCGCATTCAGCGAATGTTTCATATGTGCCTTGAACAATACCCTGCGTTCCAATATAAATCCAACTTCCCGCGGTCATTTGGCCATACATCATGAGTCCGAGTTCATCCAATCGTCGAAACTCTTCCCAGTTTGCCCAATTTCCAACAAGATTGGAATTTGCGATGATGACCTTTGGAGCATTCTCATGTGTGGGCACAATGCCTACCGGTTTCCCGGATTGCACGAGCAATGTTTCATCGGGCTGCATTGATCTGAGTGAATCCAATATTGCATGAAGGGATTCTTGATTCCTTGCTGCCTTGCCATATCCCCCGTATACAATGAGTTGTTCAGAATGTTCTGCAACTTCCGGATCCAAGTTGTTTTGAATCATTCTATACGCCGCTTCAATTTGCCAATTGGCGCAATGGAGTTCCGATCCTCTTGGGGATGAAATCATGGATGACATTGAAACTGTTGACATGGTTCTACCTTTTTCCTATAAATGACAGTGGGAGGAAAACCCCTCCCACACATAAAAAGTTCATTATGGTTGTATCGGCGAGGCGATGAGCGGAGGTTTGGGAAAATCACTTTCCAAAGGCTTGAATTCGAGATCTTCGAAGAGCAAGTCGGGAGTGATGAGTGAAGCGGAAACAAATTGAGAACCACCGGTCATGAATGCAGATACAACGGCAGATGCAAGAAGATTATATGACCTGCTTTTTTTTCCAACGAGTATGATGTCTTTGAATGAACTTGGGCTTATTCCCGCAAGTTCTCCTCCTCTTATCCGTTCTTCCCTACCATCCGGAAACACTTTGTATGCCTCCAAAACACTCATTTTTGATTCGCCTTGGGCAAATGGATATTCCCCCGAGGTTTGCTCATATAATACGGTGTAAAGTATGTTTTGATTGAGTGCCTTACGAATGATGATGCCAAAAGGTAATTCTCTCGCTTTGCAGAGTGACATCATTTTTGCTTTCATGGCTTTGAGATCGGCTTCCTTTTTTTTGTCATTGCATGTCATTTGCATGATACCATACATTGGAGCACCACCACGAGAATGTCCATTGCTTGAACGAATTCTTTTTGTGGGTACTCTACCGGACAATAACGTTTTCAAATATCCTTTTTCGACGATGTTCACGGTTTGGGCGGGAATGCCTTCATCATCAATGGAATAATGTCCCACCAATGAAGTTCCATCATTGTATTGCAGTGCCGGATTGTCTGTCATGGAAAGAAATTCAGGAAGAACACGACCTCCTATTTTGTTTTGAAAAGCAGTATATCTCTCATTGTCTTGAACTCCTCTATCCGTGAGAGGAGGTCTTTGCACGATGCATTGCGGAGCAAACACTTGGGCCACGATTTCATTTGCCGCCTGTCCTTCCAAAAGAATCGGACCTGAATATGACTCAGTAATTCTTTGAGATACAGAGAGCTGATTAAAAGAAGCACCTAGTGCCGATACAGCCTTTATCAAAGAATCCTTTGATGGTAAATCCGAGAAAGTGCGTGCATATGAGGTATAGGTTTCGGCTATGGGCATTCCATCAGTACATTGCCCGGATGCGACAATCTCGATGCCAATCATGTGCTTTGTCTTTACATATTCCCTTCCTTCGGTATTCACATAGAGCAATGTTTCCGGCAAGTTTTCAATGCTTACCGTGCTTGATGCAATGGATGGATGTTTTTTCAGCAATCCGGATAATTCCCCAACAAGTGATTCAGCTTTTTCAAGATTGAAATTTGCATGATCGGGAGCATCATTCAAAAGTGCGGCTCCGAGTGGGATGAAATCATGAGTGGTATCGGTACGCAATCTATTTTTGATTGCCGCCTCTTTCTTTGCATGCATTTCAGCTGATTGCTTATTTAAAGCTTCAGTTGCCAGCCATAATACACGACGCTATGTGGCTTAATCAAGTTCGTTTGGATTACGACGATTTCTGAAAGATTCTTCAT
>JBJTFZ010000028.1:0-7306 GCA_046093685.1 bacterium | reverse complement strand
TTTGAATGTTTGACCATAGCAATGTTGGAATGATAACTGCAGAGAGTACTATCAGTCCGCCCATTGTTGGAGTACCGGCTTTCAAAGAATGGTTTCCCGTTTCCTGCAATTCGGATTTTGCTTGCTCTCCGATTTGCATTCGTTTCAGCATTCGTATGATCCACGGACCCACGATAAATGAAATCAGCAATGCCGTGATTGTAGCAGCTGCAGATCGGAATGTCACATATTGAAAGACACCGAAACCGGGTAGATTAAAATTCGTTCGAAGCCAAGAGGTCAAAAAATAGAGCATGTAAATCCCTCAAGAGTGATCCGATAGTGTACGATATTCACGCCAATGTTCAAGCACTTGCTCGAGTTTGATTCCTCGAGATCCTTTAATCAATACAATGTCTCCGGGTTTTGCAAGTGCCTTGACAAGCCGAGCGCATTCGATTGCATCTTCGGCTTTGATGATGTTCTTGGGAGTAATTTCAAGAGAAGTGATTGCTCGTGAAAACTCCGGTCCGGTAATGATGCATTCATCGCAGAAGCCACTTACTTGTTCAAGCAATTGCCTATGTTCATCAAGTGCTGATTCTCCCAATTCTCGCATGTCACCAAGAACCGCGATACGAGAACCATTGGTCGGCATTGCATGTAATGTTTCAAGTGCGGTTTTCATGGAAGCCGGATTCGCATTGTATGAATCATTCAAAACAATCACGCCATCAATCATCTCTTTTGCCATTCTTCCATAACCGGTATATGCAGGCGCTTCATAATTCCGCAATGCTTCTGCAATCATGGATAATTGCATCCCACAGGAAAATCCAATGCATGCTGAAGCGATGGCTGTCAATGCCCCAACTTTCCCGGGCAATGTCAATTGCACATTTTCGCTTCTATGAGCTGTTGACAACTGTATCTCGGCCAAGCCAAATTCATTCAATGTCCATGTGGCATGGATGTCTGTTGAAATTTCCAGCCCATAAGTCAAAAATCTTGGTCCTTTTGCATATGAACTCAGCCTTTCATCATTGAGATTAATGAGTCTTGTCCCGCCACATTGTTCAAGATAAGAAAATAAGGCTGTCTCTTCTTTTTCAACGCCGTCAAGATCAAGTAATTTTTCAAGATGCTCTTTGCCGATATTTGTGATTAGTCCGTGAGTGGGAGCAAGCATTGTGGAGAGAATGTCAATCTCGCCCGGCTCATTTGTACCGATTTCTATCACTGCCGCTTCATGTTGTTCGCTAATCATGAGCATCGTCAAAGGAACGCCGATTTGATTATTGTGATTGGCATGAGTTTTTAATGTGTTCTTTATTGAACCCAAAACATGTGCCGCACAATCTTTGGTGGAAGTTTTTCCTGCCGCACCCGCAATGGCAATGATGGGAATGTCAAATCGCATTCTGTGATGATGTGCCAGTTTCCCCAATCCATGCAATGTATCATGCACAATGATATGTGGAATATCATCAATGTGTTGAACAAGATCGATGGAATCTTGTTCAATCACCACGGCTTTGGCTCCTTTCTTTACAGCATCATCAATGAATGCATGTCCATCGAAGCGTTCCCCTTTCAAAGGTACATACATATTCCCTTCGATGATTTGTCTTGAATCGGTTGATATTCCATGACAATCGCCCGGCAGATTCGAAGAATTCTTGCCGAGAATGGAAATCAACTCAGATTGTGTAAATGATGCAGTATTGTTCATGTAAGAAATAGTAAGTCAAGACTTTTTTGAGTCAATGTGCAAACTTAGCAAAATTGAGTGGCTATGAATTCCGTACCGAATGCCGTCTTGCCAACTCTGCCGACAGCAATGTTATCACTGCGGTATAATAGGTCCAAATGGCAGGGATCACCAATACGGCATATGTTCCGTAGAAAATGCCGAAACCGGGTGTTTTTCCAACATACCAACTAAACAGCATTCGAGCGCCTTCCCAAAGAAACCAGGCAAGAATGGTGGCTTTTCGTATGGTGTTCCATGATAGTTTTTTGGGGGGAAGTGTTCTGTATATGAACATGAACAACATCGGGGTCGATAAAAAAGCAACGATTCGAACGAAGATTCCGGTGATGAATAGTCCATCCGGCAAGAGTGGATACAATACACCCTCCAATGCAGATGCTATTGGATGGAGGAAAGTGCTTGCAATGAGAAGAAAAATAAAGATGATCGTCCCAATCACATCCTTGGCTTTCACATGAACAAAAGACTGCTCGGTGATTGTCCCAAAGACAGCTTCCATGCCACTTCGAAAGGAAGAAAGTAAAGCTGAGGCCGTCCACAGAAGAGCGGGAATGCCAATCCATCCGGCATTTGAACTATACCCAAACAATGTTTTGATTTCCTTGAGAACAAGCGAGACGGCTCCCGAACCCGATTCGCCGATGGGGAGCAGAGTTGAAAGGAATATCTCTAAAGATGGCAAAAAAACATCAATATTAACCAAGTTTCCAACAATAAACAATGCAACCAGCAAAAGTGGAAACACGCAAAGCAAAGCATTGAACGCAATTCCGGCTGAGATCAAAAACAAATGTCTGGAACCCAAATCCTCCAAAAAGGATTCTGCGGTTTTGTATGATTGATATACTTTTGATTTCAGTGAAACCATTTCTTGCCTTGGGTAAGAAAGGGGGTATAGAAAAATGCAGGAGTGTGAGCCTCGATGCACAATCATGCAAAGTTCGTAAATTTGCGTCGTTTAGTCATGTTTGAACACAATCATCCAAGAGGTGAACAATGATAGATTTGATGAATTTGAATGCTTCTGAGGAAGAAGTAGGCTTTGAGACCATTCCAATCGGCGTTACTGGCGCTGATGACAATGACAATATCCGCATCACTCAAAAAGCATTGAATGAGGTCAAGAAAATCAAGACCCAAAATTCAATTCCCGATGATTATGGTTTGAGAGTTGGTGTAAAAGGAGGCGGATGCTCAGGGATGTCTTATACACTTGGTTTCGATGCTTCTCACAAGGATATGGACAGAGTGTATGAAACACAAGGCGTTCGTGTCTTTATTGACCCCAAAAGTTTATTCTATTTGATGGGCGTAACCCTTGATTACAGCGATGGTCTGAATGGAAGAGGGTTTACCTTCAATAATCCTAATGCAACCAAAACATGTGGTTGCGGTAGTTCCTTTGGCGTTTGACATTTCTTACAAATACGAGATATAATCATGGCTTATGAATGGAAATTCAATCCTCGTCCCTATTCGGACGAAGAAGCAAAAGAGTTGCTTTCATCGGTGGTTTCACCGGAAACATCCGATTGGCATTACAATACGCATCACAAAGGATATGTAACATTCCTCAATAAGATTGAATCCGAACTTGAAACGGCAGATCGTTCGGGAGCAAATGGAAATTATAGTCATGTCGGTGAATTGAAGCGCCGTTTGACCTGGAATCATGGCGGAACCGTGCTTCATGATGTATATTGGGAAGTTCTTGGCGGAGATGGTGATCCTTCCAAAGGACCCGAAATACTGGCTGCGATTGAAAAGGAATTTGGTTCCTTTGAGAATTGGAAGGCTGATTTCAAAGCCGCTTGCATTGCCGCTAAATTATCAGGTTGGGGCGTGCTCACACTTGATCAACTGTATAGCGGAAGACTTCTGAATGTGCTCGTGGATGAGCATCATTATGGCGCAATTTGGGGTGGCATTCCTTTGATCTCATGCGATGTTTTTGAACATGCATATTATCACAAAGATGGCCCGGGAAGAGCGAAGTATGTTGACAATTTCCTTGCGAGTCTTCACTGGGGAAGAATCAATGATCGATACAAAAAGTTTGCTCGCTGAATAATAAACGAGGGAACTTACATTTTTCTTGTGTAGTTTAGAGTAACGAACTCCTCGTTAAAGTTAAAAGGATGGGCATTTGGCATTTCGCAAAAGCGATGAGTCAGATGCCCATTTTTTTTTGGCTAAATCTAATGGAATGATTGTTCATGCCTTCAATACCAATTTTCCCACTCGAATTGGTGGTGTTTCCCGGTACCACATATCCTCTTCACATCTTTGAAGAACGATATAAAGCCATGATTGGATTATGCTTGGCGGAAAATTCCTCTTTTGGCATTCATCTCAAGTCCACAGGCACTTTGCATCCTATTGGTACCGTTGTGGACGTCACTCTTCTGAGAAGATATGATGATGGAAGAATGGATATTATGGTGAAGGGGTTGCACAGACACAAAATTTCCGGACTCAATACGCGAACAACGCCTTATTATCTTGCAGACTCATTCTCATATGAAGACCGAGAAGATGAAGAAGTGAATGTATCTGCATTGATGAATTGTCTGGAACTCTATAATCGTGTCGTGAGGGCAATTCCGGATTTACAAGCAAGAAAATACACGCTCGAAGAAATTCTGCAGATGACATTGATGCCATCATTCATTTTTGCAACAAAGTGTGGATTGAATGTCAAACAGAAGCAAGAATTGCTGGAGATGAAATCTGAGTCCTTGCGGATAGATACATTGTCTGAAATCCTTGAGTATATCGTACCCAAACTTGAAGAACATACGGAGAGAGAGAGAATCATCATGAGTGATGGATATTTCACTTCATTGAAATGACTCATCATTATCTTCATCGGCCTCGGGCTGTTCTGTTTCCCTCATTCTGTATCCCACCCCGCGAATGCTTTGTAGAATTCTTGGTGATCCGGGTCTTTCTATCTTTGATCGGATTCGTTTGATATACACATCGATGATATTTGATTCGGGGTCAAAGTTGTGTTTCCAAACATGCTGAGTGATCATGCTTCTGGAAATGATGCGATTTTTGTTTCGCATGAGATATTCCAGCAATGCATATTCCTTTGTGGTGAGTTCAATCTCTTTCCCCCACCTAAAAGCGACATGGGCAACGGTGTCCAATGTAAGATCCATGCATTGCATTTTGGTGGACTTTTCCGGACTAGATCTTCGCATGATTGAGCGAAGTCTTGCCGCCAATTCTTCAAAGTGAAATGGTTTGGGCATATAATCATCTGCTCCCAAATCCAGGCCTGCCACCCTATCTTCAGTATTGCCTCTTGCAGTTAACATCAAAACAGGTGTTACATTACCCGCGGCACGCATTGCACTCAACACTGCCAGGCCATTGCGCTTGGGGAGCATCACATCCAATACGACCGCATCATATTGATTGTGTAGCGCCATCTCAAGACCTGTTTGTCCGTCAAATGCCGTCTCAACGATATATCGCTCTTCTTCCAAGCCCCTTTTTATGAAGAGGGCCATTTTCTTTTCATCTTCAATTACGAGAATCTTCATTGATCAGATCCAAAAAGAACTTGTTGTATACTATTCAAAAGAAATGAAGTCTGCCAAATCTTCTGCTTTCCCCAAATGAAGAAGCATGCCTTCTTCCTTGAGATCTTGAATTGCTTTCATGACGCGATTGAATTCAATGCGGTGATGATAGGAAAATCTCCAAGCATCGATCGGTGCCATGCTTATCTCCAATACAAGCAATTGAGCAACCGTGACTGTTTCTTGTTTGAGGTATCGCTCTTTCACTGCCTCGAGATAGAAAGAAATCTCTTCACCGATGAGATGATCAGGAACGAAGAAGAAATTTTCCTGTGTGATGAGGTCGCAAATCGGAAAACCGCGCACGGGATCCAACATCAATGGAAGCAGATCCATTCCAACGGTATACTCATGTTCGGAATCATCGGAACCCCATAAATCCTTCCACACAAGCGGATGAATCTCTTTGAGCCATTCAAAAAAAGCAATCTCTTTTTGAGGTAATTTCAGTAAATGCGTTGAACCGATTTGCGAAATGATCAGCTTGGCATCATCAGGTGTAAGAGCAGATAATATCTCCTCATCAAAAGTAATTACACCTCGAGATTCGGAATCCGAAACTTGAGATTTGAGAGAAGCAATCAGTGCATTGATATCCATCACATATCTCTCAAGATGGCATTATGTGTGATTTTCACAGCTGAAATGATTTTTTTGGTCGCAGCATTGATCTCGTCTTCAATCAATGTTTTGTCATTAGACTGAAACATGAATCTCAGACCGACGGAAACATTTCCATCGCCAATGGACTTGCCCTCGAACACATCGAAGACTGTGATCTCCCTGAGAAAATCTCCACCTTTGGCTCTTGCTGTTTGAATGATGCTTTGCACCGGTAAATCTTTCTCCACAATGAAGGCCAAATCACGATAAACGGCAGGAAACACGCTTATCGGTTTATAGAAGAGTTCATATTTCTTTAACTCATAGAATAGAGTTAGATCAATGATGATTGCAAATACCGGCATTGTGCAATTGAATTCCGCACAGTATGAAGGAAGCAATTGTCCGGCACAAATGGCTGTATTTCCATATGAAGTGAATGCAACTGCATTCGAGCTCATCATGGATTCATTTGCCAATGACGGGGGAATGGATCTTGTGACGGAATAATCGCTGACTCGTGCAAACTTCAACATTGCTTCGGCCAAACCTTTGGCATCATAAAAATCAAATTGTCTGTTTTTATGTTTCCAATGATGCTCCGAATTAGATCCGGCCAGAATGATGACCGCATGTTCGCGTTCACGATACCCTTCGAGAGTGACAATTGAATCCTTTACCGAGGCGTCTCTCAGGAACACTCTTCCAATATCGAACATTGCAATACCGCGTTGTCCTGCATTCCAATTTCTTGCGATTACCTGGAGTGAGGCAGGTATGAGCGAAGGTCTCATAACTGAGTATTCTTCTCCAAGTGGATTCACCAAACGCACCGGATTATCCGTATACTTCAATGCTTTTTCTGCATCCATCAGAGAATAGGTCACAATCTCTTGCAATCCCATTGAAGTCAGCTGCTTTCGAATGCTATTTCTCAATGAATGCTGTTTCAATGAAGAGTCAACTTTTGCTTCGCCGGGAAAACGAACATCGGTGTTCATGGGAAGATTGTCATATCCGATGATGCGAGCCACTTCTTCAATCACATCTATTTCTTCTTTAATGTCTATGCGCCAGCTTGGAGCTGTGAGCACAATTTCATCATTGGAAACATCAATGATATTGCAACAGATTGTTTGCAAACATTTCTCAGCTGTTTTGCAATTGAGTTTCAAGCCAAGAAGTTTGGAGGCATGTTTGATGCGCATAGTGATTTTGGCAAGTTCATGTTTATTCGGATATTCATCACTCATGGCTTCAGCGATATATCCTCCTGCCAATTCAATGATCATCTGTGCGGCTCGGCAAGCGGCATGCTCCAGCATGTTGATGTCCACTCCCCGTTCAAAGCGATATG
>JBJTFZ010000027.1:0-5126 GCA_046093685.1 bacterium | reverse complement strand
AGACCATCTAAAATCTGCATCAGACTTATCACTTCAACTCATTGCAGTTGGTTTATTGTATAAAGAAGGGAGCCCACATCAATTCATTGATGCATTAGGTCTGCAACATGATTATTGGAAACCCTTGCCCAATGACCTCCCCATGGAACTGATCAAAGATGCAAAAGGTGAACCACTTCTGATCCCCGTTGATTTCCCTGAGGGTTGCGTATATGTGCAACTTCATGAGCTGCGTATTGGGGAAGTCAGAATGATATTGCTTGATACATATCATGAACAAAATGCTGATCTACCCATGCTTCAATCAATAACGGATAGGCTCTATTCAGGTGGAAGAGAACATCGCTTGAGACAAGAATATCTGATTGGCATTGGAGGTATGAAAGCATTGCATGCAATTGGAATGGATATTTCTTTTTTACATGTCAATGAAGGGCATTGCGCATTTGCCATCACTGCTTGGCTGCAGAAAAAAATGCAAGAATTGCAGAAGCCATTTCATGAGATCAAGAACTTATATTCTTCATCCATATTATTCACAACCCATACTCCAGTTAGTGCCGGCAATGAAGTGTTTTCAAATGAACTCATACTGAAAGTAGGAGAGCATCACCGCATAGAATTGGGATTGAATACAGAAGAATTTCTTGCAATGGGTTCAGTGAATGATGCAGACACAACATTTTCAATGTCTGCAATGGCATTAAAACTTTCCGGTGTCAGCAATGCAGTGAGCAAACTGCATGAACAAACTGCTCGCTCAATGTGGAATTCCTTGGAAGATGCAAATCGTAAACCCGGATCCCGCATCATTTCAATAACAAATGGCATACATACCACTTCATGGATTGGACCTGCAATCAGGGATTTACTGGATGAACATATCGGTTCGGCATGGAGAATGAAACCCTATGATATTGAGTCATGGAGTGGGCTACTTCATATTCCCAATGATGAATTTTCGGCCGCAAGAAAAAAGCAAAAAGAATCTTTGATCCGATACATTTCAGAACATAGGACTCTACATCGGCAACCTGTAAGAGAAAAGATTCCTCAAGATGGATTGCTGATTGGGTATGCTCGAAGATTTGCATCCTATAAAAGAGCACATATGTTATTTTCCGACATCGACAGACTTCATTCCTTTCTTATGACATCTTCCGTGTCCGTTCATGTGATCATAGCCGGAAAAGCCCATCCGGATGATTGGGAAGCAAAAGAAATCATCAGAACATTGCATCAGACAATTTCAGAACATCAACTTCAATCTTCAATCACGCTATTGGAAGATTATGACATCGCATTGGCAAAATTCATGGTGCAGGGATGCGATCTCTGGCTTAATACCCCTCGCAGGCCAATGGAAGCGAGTGGTACTTCCGGAATGAAAGCGGCTGTGAATGGATGCTTACATTGCAGCATTCTTGATGGGTGGTGGGATGAAGCATATGATCCTACACTCGGATTTTCGATTCCAACTGCAATGAATGTTCGCAATGACCATGAACAAGACATGATCGAAGCACAATATCTTTTTGATGTTCTTGAACAAGAGGTCCTTCCAGTATTTGCAGGTACTACAAAAAGGCATACATATTCTTGGACCGAATTGATGAAAAAATCAATAATGGCTTTGGCACCGCGCTTTTCATCTGCAAGGATGGTGAAAGAATATCATGATAGAATATCATGATAGAATATATGCACCCAATACCCCTCATTCATGAAGAAGAAAGAGTTATTGCGCTCAATACGAGCATAAATGGTAGTTTTGAACTGTTTCAAAGCAAATGGCATTGAACAAAACTCAACATGGAGATGTGAAGATGACGAAAGCCGGATACATTGCAATCATAGGTAAACCAAATGTTGGGAAATCTACACTCATGAATGCAATCATCGGAGAAAAATTATCAATTGTCACTGCAAAACCACAAACCACTCGGCGGAATGTTCTGGGGATTTATACGCAGGAAAATGTGCAAATGGTGTTCATTGACACCCCGGGCGTATTGAAACCTCGCTATGAATTGCATAAATCCATGATGCACAATGTTGAAGAATCATTGAGTGGGGCTGACATCATCATTGTGATTGCCGATGTTACACGACCTGAAACCGCAACAAAAGTGTTGACGCCTCCATTCATAGAAGCAATTAAGAACACCAAGAAACCTTGCATTGCCATCTTGAACAAAATGGATGCTTTATCGGATAAGAAACAAGCTTTACCATTGATTGCATCATTACATGAGTTGCAGGTGTTCAAGGAATTTCTTCCCATTTCCGCCAAAGAGGCAGACAATGTACCTGAATTGCTCAAAGTGTTGGAAGGATATCTTCCTGAAAGCCCAATGTATCACGATCCCGAATTGCTCAGCACCATGCCGCAACGGTTTTTCGTGGCTGAACTCATCAGAGAAACCATCTTTGAATCTTTAAATGAAGAAGTACCCTATTCCACCGAAGTTTCGATTGCGGAGTTTCATGAAAAGGGGAAAGGGAAATGGCATATTTCTGCAGACATCATCGTGGAAAAAGACTCACAAAAAGCCATCATGATAGGTGAAAAAGGGAGCATGATCAAGCATATCGGCAGTGAGTCAAGAAAAAAGATTGAAGATCACCTGCAAATCCCCGTATTTCTTGAGTTATTTGTCAAAGTAAGAGAAGATTGGAGAGACAAATCCACTTATTTGCGCTCTTTTGGCTATTAAACCGTATTTTTGCTTTCCATGGGCTTAATGCTTGATATGCAAGCCCGGATGATCAATCTTCATTCAGAACTTGACGTCACAATGTGACATCGTACTATATGCCTGCAAAATTCGTGTCAAATAAAGATGAGACGATCAGACTATTTGAGAATCCTTTATTGGAAGCTCTGTCTCATGTCCACCCCGTCACGCCTTTTGTGGTTTTTATTCCGATAACCATCGGTCTATTGTATTTGTCATGGGAACTTTCCCTGATCGCCATTTCCATTACCGTCATTTCTGGTATGGTGTTTTGGACGCTCTTTGAATATCTTCTTCATCGCTTTGTGTTTCATTATGAACCCAAAACCGAATGGGGAAAAAAATTCCATTATTTCACACATGGAATTCATCATGATTATCCAAAAGATTCCACGCGATTGGTGATGCCATTGGGAGTGAGTGTTCCTCTTGCCGGAGTATTGTATCTTCCATTTCATTTCTTCGCAGGTGAATGGGGTCATGCATTTTTCGCGGGTTTCCTATTTGGATATATGTGTTATGACGGAATACACTTTGCAGTGCATCATGTGCAATTCAAAGGACGAATCGGGAGATTCATGCAAGCATATCACATGAGGCATCATTTTCATGATGACCACAATGGCTTCGGAGTTTCAAGTCCACTATGGGATGCGATCTGCTCCACAATGCCTGATGAACATACTCAACATTGAAATTCAGTTTTTCTTCACAAAGTAGATACAGGACTGCCATGCCTGTCACAAAAGAAACACTTCTCGACATTGCAAAGGGGATAAGCCCCAATGCTGAACTTCATGAGCATCATGGAGAATATACTCTTCTCGTACCGGTTGAGCATTTGACTGCCATTGCAATCGCCCTTCGCGATGATCAGCGCAGTCAATTCAATCAATTGATCGATGCAACGGTGATTGATAGAGCTACTCGAAATGATCGCTTTGAGGTTGTGTATTTTCTTCTCTCATTGCCTTTGCATTCTCGTGTGAAAGTAAAAACAATCGTTCAAGAACAAATGCCACATTGTCCTTCACTTGTAGAAGTATGGGAATCGGCAAATTGGTATGAGCGTGAGGCATATGACATGTATGGAGTGATCTTTGAAGGTCATCCTGATTTACGCCGATTTTACATGCCCGAAGATTTTGTGGATCCCGAAACTGGAGAGCCCCTATATCCATTGCGGAAGGATTTCCCTGTGTTGGGAATTCCGGGTTCCACACCATTGCCTCCATTTCCGGAAAAAGGAATACAGAATTGAATTCCGCGATGATTCATCGTGCATTGCAAATCTGCAGCATGATGTTCATCATGATGCTGATAACTTTATCAGGCTGTTTATTCGTATGGGAAGAAGAAGAGTTCTATCCTCCCATGGCATTGAGCGGAAAACCGGAAGTTTCAATGTCACGAGTCACGGTGGAATCCAAAGACGGAGACATGATAGCATTTTTGCCTGAAGGTTGGCACCTTTTGGGCAAAGAGCATTTTCCTTCCAATGATGTATTTGCTCTTGCCATTGATTCTTCCATGACATTGAGTGCGGTGTTCTCATCGCTTCCTTTGAAAGCGAAAGACTCATCCACAATAGTGGATGTCAATGAAATGATGCGGTTCGCAATGAACAGGCATAGTCAAAAGTCTGGTGGTGCCATACAACAAATCGGTAAGGGAAGAGCATTGACAATCGGAAGACGAACATTCGGATACATTACATTTGCTCAATCCAATGACTTGATTGCGAAAGCTCTTGTCTGGCGCTCAAATTCCGGGAATCATTATGAATGTGCCATTGTTCCTTTGGACATAACATCATCACGGATTCCAAGTGATTCCGTGCAATCGGCAATCATTCGATCAATGGCAACCACGATTTTGTTCTGACATGCATACATTTTCATCAGACATAGAAGCACTTCTCTCGCATCTGGATCAAAGAGGCGGTGGTTTACGCAAACGCTCCGATATCGGACTATTGTTTGAACATGCAGCCGAAAACGGTGAAGCGGAAATCATCAATCGTTTGGTGTTCAGTGGAAAAGTGATTTGGTCCACATATTCTCTCCTCAGAAAAACAACTGAGCAAACGGATGGATATACAAATCTGGAAAGGGAATTCATGCAAGCGGTGAATGATGTACGAGTGCTCATCCATGAATTCACTGCATCATGGAATGAAGAATATCGATTGCGATTCGAAGAAACATATCTCGGAATGAATCAAGGAACGATTCGCAATCTTGTGGATCTCGCTCATGATTTCTCAGAGATCAAACATTTGCAACAAGATGCTCGCCATGCGAATGAACATGGTGAAGCCAAGGATACAATAGAATAGCATGGAACAATTCAGAAATTTCTGCATCATTGCACATATAGATCACGGCA
>JBJTFZ010000026.1:0-6068 GCA_046093685.1 bacterium | reverse complement strand
TACTATCCCGCATATGTTTTTGACACAATTGTGTCGGATTAATAAATAAGATTACCATCACTTTTGTATACAGTAATCATCAAAAGTATGAGGTATGTTTATGAGCAATGTCGCATTTGGAATCAAACGGTTTTCCAGCAGTAGATTACTTTATGACATTTCATCCAAAGTACATTTTGCTATCATATTAGCCATCACTTCTTTCATGCATGTTATTGGACATGCCCAATCATATCAATCAAGAATGATTGAAGTTCCAGCCATGCAAGAAGAACTTAGATTCATACAGCGCAAATTGAATGAAATCCATCCTGAGCCCTATCATTATATCTCCA
This sequence comes from bacterium, assembly GCA_046093685.1. GTDB lineage: Bacteria > Bacteroidota > Ignavibacteria > Kapaibacteriales > UBA961 > UBA961. The sequence continues at coordinate 5,733 of JBJTFZ010000026.1, read as the reverse complement.
AACAGACATTTGATGAAAGAGTGGAAAAGATGCAATCTGATCTTTCATCCATGACCAAGGAGCAATGGTTTATCCGATTATCTACTCTCATTTCTTCTCTTCATGATGGTCATACCACCATTCGATATGATGAGAATGAACGAACTCGATATTATCAAGAAGGAGGAAAAACACTTCCCTTCTCATTGACCATGCTCGATAATGGTAGAATGATCATTCAAGACAATTTTACGAGTGATTCATCATTGGATTCAGCCGTGATCTATTCTGTGGATGGACATCCGATTGAAGAGTTGATCACTACAATGCGACCGCTCACTTTTGGCGAATTGGATGTATTCCGAAATGCTCAATTGGCAAATCGATTTGCACTTTTCTTCAGAGTAATGTATGGAGTAACAGACTCAGTCACTTTAGAGTTTACACACAATGATCTCGATTTACAGACTAAAAAGTATGCTTGTTTGAATGGACGGCAATTCAATGAGCAATGGAACAAGAAATATGTAAATAAAGAGGTGCAAACAAGTGAACACATGAAATTCACCCTACATGGGAAAAGACCTATCGCACTACTGAATCTCTATGACTTTAATACCTATGAAGATTATCAGGACTCTATCCTTCATGTATTCAAAACGATTAAAGAACAGCAAATTGATACATTGATCATCGATATTCGCGGTAATGGGGGCGGACAATTCGACATAACGGAAGAAATCAATCATTATCTCATGGATACATCTTGGGTATTGGTCTCAAAAGCGAAAGTCAAAATGAGTGATGAATTCATGAAGGTATTCCCTGGAATTATCAGTTTTTTTATGCCCATATTACCAACGAAGTTCTTGATTAGTACTGCCGCATATTTTGTATCAAGAAATACCAGAGTCGAAGAAATTATCAAGACTGTTGATACTACTACTGATGCTCCCATCTACGATATTTATACGCGAGCAAACAAACATTTCTCAGAAGACTACTTATTTAAAGGCACTGTCATATTGCTGACAGATAGGCGGTCATATTCAATGTCAGGAATGTTTGCTGCAATCATGAAAGACTATAAAAGAGCAATCATAGTCGGTGAGGAAACCGGAGGATTGGCAAATCCACATGGAGCAATGACAAGTGTGATATTACCATATTCTAAATTCTCCTTTTCGCTTTCCACATCCAGAGCATATCGACCATCCGGTATATTTGATGATAGAGGTGTCATTCCTGATATTCATGTACCATACACCACATTGAAGCAGGCAAATACCATTGATCAATGCATGTCACTCATACATGATCATTCCAACTAGGTACAAAGATGCAAGCAGAACGACACTTCATAACTGTTGACATGGGAGAGATAGCAACATATATCAACTATGGAACAAGTGATAAAACACCAATCATATTCTTACATGGTGTCTATTTTGATCATCATATGTGGGATGAGTATCTGAAGGGCATAATTGATAGAACGATCATATGTATTGATATGCCCTTTCATGGAGAAAGCAAAACTATTCACAAACGAAATTGGAATCTGCATGATTGCGCGATAATGCTGATTCAATTATTGGATAGATTGAATATTAAAAAAGTCATAGCTGTTGGTCATTCATGGGGAAGCATGACCATACTTAGATCTGCACATTTCGCTCCTGAGAGATTTGAATCCATATTGCTGTGTAATATGCCCTTTCAAAAAGCAACACAAGGAAGAAAACTTGCATTCAAGTTTCAACATCCCTTATTGGCATTCAAAAGATTCTACATTAAACAAGTAGGAAAAGCACTGTTTGGCCCAAACTCACTCAAGAAGAAACCTGAATTAATACATGTACTTATTCGAACAATGAATCTACTCTCAGCAAAAGAAATCAAACACATAGATATGGCAGTGATCATCGATGCTGAAGATACCACGAATTTACTATCCAATCTTGCAATACCGACAATCGCAATCAAAGGAGAAGATGATTATGTACCTATTCCTCCCCATGTGATTGATGCAAGAATTGTGAAAGGCGGACATATCAGCCCACTAGAGAATATCGAAGAAGTTCAATCCTCAATTCAACAGCTCTTGAGATAAATCAGAAATATAGCCCGTATCACAAAATCATTTCACGATGGATTTTTCATGAAACATATAGCAATCATAACAGGCGCATCAACAGGAATCGGCTTGGAAATAGCTCGAAAATTTGCCGAACAACACATAGACATATTGATTATTGCCAGAGACAAGAAGAAATTGGAGAATATCAAGCAGCGTTTCGAACTTGAATATGGTATTCATGTACATTGTGTCCCCGCAGATTTGTCAACAACAGATGGATATACTGCAATCATCGACTATGTCGAACAGCATGCACTTTCCATAGGTTATGTGGTGAATAATGCCGGTTTTGGAGATTATGGAGACTTCATCAAAAGAGACATGAGGAAATATGCAGAAATGATCAACTTGAATATCACTGCATTGACAGCTCTGACGCATCATTTCGCAAAGCTCATGGTATCAAATGGATATGGGCGAATCCTCAATGTTGCCTCAACCGCAGGTTTTCAGCCGGATCCACATTTTGCAGTTTATGGAGCCACAAAATCCTATGTAATAAATTTCTCTGAAGCATTGCATAAAGAATTGGAGAATACCGGAGTGACAGTAACAGTATTATCACCCGGCGCAACTAAAACCGAATTCATAGTTAGAGCCGAAATGGGGCATTCCAAACTATTTGACAAAGGAGTGATGTCCGCCAAGGAAGTTGCCAAAGCCGGCTTTGATGCTATGATGCAAGGCAAATTGCATGTAATACCCGGATTAAAAAATAGGGTTATGGCTTTCTTTTCAAGCATCACTCCATCAAGTAAAGTAAGACTTGACATAACCGCAAAAGTGATGAGCGCCAAAGACATATAATTCACATATATAGGACACATATATGACAATATTGACCGAACATATAGATAGCATCCTCAGTTTGACGGATGAGGAAAGCATGAAGATTGAAGAATCGTTTAAGACAATCCATCTTTCAAAAGGTGCATTATGGATCGAACAAGGTAAAATCTGCAAGCATATCGCTTTTCTTGTTTCAGGAAAATTGCGAACATTTTATATCAATGATTTAGGCAATGAGATAACATGTTTTCTTTTGTCAAAACCGGGTTTTATAACAGCATATAATAGTTTCTTGACAAATACACCAACGATTGAACACATCACTACTTTGGAAGATTCAGTCATGAGAGTCATTTCAAAAGAAGATCTTGAATCCTTATCTGCCGAGATACCGAAACTGCACATCTTGCGTAGAATAATTGCTGAAAACATCTACTTAAGCATGGAGAAGCGAATCGCACTTTTGCAATCACATTCTGCTCAAGAACGATATCAGCATATTATGGAGGAACAGCCTGATATCATACTGAATTACCCGCTTCAACATACGGCTTCATATCTCGGCATCACTCCTCAACATCTTAGTAGATTACGCAAGCAGAGCAAAAGTTCTTAACATATGTTCAGTATGCTCTTCATACAATGTTCCATCTTTGTTACATTATCACATTGATTAAAAACATTCATTATGGATTGTATGTGAATATTCTGCTCATCAATGCTCATACGAGAGAACAAAGTTTTTGCACTGCTCTTGCTGAGTCATATGAACAAGGCGCATGTGATGCCGGAGATCATGTACAGACATTGAATATCAGAGACTTGAACCTCGAAAAGTATCTATATCATGGACATGAATCGCGATATACACCCGAAGGTGATATTGCAAAAGCTCAGGAATTGATTAATTGGTGTGATCACTTGGTTTTTGTGTATCCAATATGGTGGGCCGGTTTGCCTGCTCTCTTACACTTGTTCTTTGAAATGGTTTTTTCTCCCGGATTCGCATTCAAATATCAAGACACTACCGGTAACATTGTGAAATGGGATAAATTATTGAAAGGCAAGTCAGCAAGATTGATTGTCACAATGGATTCTCCACCGTGGTATTACAAATGGTTGATTGGTGATCCCGGAGGAAAAATCATGAAACTCGGAATACTGGGATTTTCCGGAATATCACCCACAAAATCAACATACTTTGGATCTGTCAAACTATCAACACAAAAGAAAAGAGAAGCTTGGTTACAAAAGGCATATTCTCTTGGCAAACATGAGGACTGATAGTTGTTGATACGATGAATGAAGGATAAAGTCTCAATTGAAAACACTATCGAAATATATTATGCTGAAAAAATACAAACCTTCAAGTTTACGTGGATATCCTGAACGAAGTAAATATTTCGAAGGATGGTTTCAGAAGGTGTATTCCAAAAAACATCAGGCCTCATTTATTCTCATTTATGGGTATGCAACTCGAAATACATATGATACTTTTGGTTTTATTCAAGTATTGATACCTAATGAAAAACCCAAGATTGTGTATTTCCCTAAGCATGAACTTTCTTTTGATTCAGGACAGCATATTGTGCGCATGGGTGATAATTGTTTGACCATGAAATCAATTGAGATTTCCACCGATGAATTGGATATTAATTTAAGTCTGATGAACAATCATCCTATCCCAACATTCAAAAATTCGATGGGATATCATTACTATGTTCCCACTCTGCCCTGCTATCACTCAGTCATGAATTCATCACATCTTGTCTCCGGAAGTATTCGACATAATGAGTCGGTTTATGCACTTGATGAAGACATGGGTTATATGGAGAAAAATTGGGGTACTTCATTCCCAGAGAATTATTTCTGGATACATGCAGTAGATCCTTATAATCCACAGATTAGTCTTTTATTTTCAATCGCTGAAATTCAGTGGCTCGGAAAGAGATTCATTAAGCATGTAGGACATTTGAGAATTGAAGGAAAGTATATAGATCTCAGAGCATTAAAAGATATTTCCATTGCAGATAGAATTGTCTCTGAGAAGAAGCGTTGTGTGAAGATTAAAAGTAAAGAACTTGAATTGGATATATGGATCACATATGGAAACAAAGTCACATTCAAAGGACCGAATCAAGGGCATATGTCAAGAGACATATTCCATCATGCAGATGCAATGATCGGTATAAGCTTGAAGCAAAATGGTAAGACACGCATGCACCGCCTTATCGGGAATTTTGAACATATCGGTTCATCATTCATATAAAAGCAAATTTTTCTTATTCAATGTTTATGGAAAATAACATGAAACAAACAATCCTCATATTTGCTATGGTCCTCACAATGACCTCCACATTACTTGCACAGAAAGTAGAAAACTCCAGTACTTTTGGAGTGGAAACCGATATTCTTTGGCCATTTTTTCCTGGATTGACAAGAACACAAGCGACAATTACTCTTTGGCAAAATGGGGATTTAAAGGGCGATTTGCTAGTCGGCGTAAATTCTTTCTTCCCTGCTGACCGTGAAACCGAAGGCCGTTTTTCTGAATATAGTATTGTCACCGGCTATAGACAATATCTCTGGCAAGGTCTACATGTGGAATTTTCACAATCCACAGGGATGAGTGTTTTGGATAATCATGTCACTTCCCGAAAGTCATACACAAGCTATGATTGGGCGGTAACAGGATATATAGGCTATAAATTCGACCTTGCAGAATTCAATCCAACATCTGTCATCAAAAGTTTGTACATAATTCCACAGTTTGGAGTTGAACGTGTCATCTATAAATCAAATCCTTGGCCGATATATGAAGACAA
>JBJTFZ010000025.1:0-5262 GCA_046093685.1 bacterium | reverse complement strand
CCACCACACGGCATAGGAAATGAATTTGAATCCGCGAGTTTCATCGAAACGCTTTGCAGCTTTAATCAAACCGAGATTGCCTTCATTAATGAGATCACCCAAGGAAAGACCCTGATTTTGATATTGCTTTGCAACACTCACCACAAAACGGAGATTTGCTTTTACGAGGCGCTCGAGAGCAAGCTCGCCTTCAAAACCGCCTTTTTTGATCAATTTTGCAAGATCGATTTCATCATCACCGGTCAAGAGTTCCACCCGACCAATTTCCTGGAGGTATTTGTCCAGTGATTGACTTTCACGATTTGTATATTGTTTCGTAATTCTCATTCGCAGCACCTGAAGATTGCGAGGGTCGCAGTATTGTAAAGTTTGGCTTTAACGATTGCCATGCGTCATTATTGTACTATTGGGAGAACTTCACTCCATCACTTTTGGGACCTTGAAAAAGGTTTCATTTTTGTGAGGAGCATTCTCAAGAGCCTGTTTCACGCTGAGAGATTCACTCGGAACATCATCCCGAAATACATTGGGAAGATCAAGCACATGAGACATCGGTTCTATATCCGAGAGTTCCATCGAATTGATTTCGTCGATGGCACTCACGATTCCGGAGAACTCAGCCGCAAATGACTCAAGTTCAGCATCACTAAAACTCAATCGTGATAATTCGGCAATTCTCTTTACCGTTTTTGAGTTAATTTCGCCATGTGATTGCATAGTAAGACATATAAATTGTCATTGACGAACTCACTTAATCCCGTTCAAACACACGGGGTTGCAAAAATACGAAAATTTGGCGAGGAAGCGATGTACTTTCTTGATTTGGGCTTGAGCCATGTTTATTGTACTTTTGTGTGCCCTCCACGAGAGTTTACATGACTCTCTCTTTTGCAGCATTGAAGAAGAATATGGATAAACTCATCATACACGGTGGCCGGAGACTATCCGGCACGGTCAGAATTTCAGGTGCAAAAAATGCCGCATTGGCATTGATTCCTGCCGTGCTCCTTGCACCGGGCACAAATCGCATTTCCAATACTCCGAATATCAAGGATGTGAGAACCATTTCCCGTTTGCTTGAGGCAATGGGCGCTCTATCTTCACTTGATGGCGAAATCCTCACAATTGATACTTCAGGCGTGAACTCCTTTGAAGCCCCGTATGAGCATGTGAAGCAAATGCGTGCATCGATCAATGTACTTGGTCCATTATTGGCCCGTTTTGGTGAAGCTCGCGTGTCATTGCCGGGTGGTTGTGCTTTTGGCCCAAGGCCTGTCGATTTGCATTTGAAGGGATTTGAGAAACTGGGGGCGGAAATTTCCATTGAAAATGGATATATCCATGCAAAGGCCCCGAAACTGATTGGCAATAGAATTCACTTTGACATTTCTAGTGTGGGAGCCACTGAAAATGTACTGACCGCCGCCGTGATGGCAAAAGGTACAACTGTGATGACGAATGCCGCCATGGAGCCGGAGGTGACTGCCCTTGCAGAAATGCTTGTGAAAATGGGAGCAAAGATTGATGGAATTGGTACGACAACTCTCACGATTGAGGGAGTCGATGCCCTGCAACCGGTTGAGTTTGAAAATATTCCCGATCGTATAGAAGCAGCCACATTTTTGATTGCCGCCGCCATGACCAAAGGTGATGTCATTGTTGAAAATACGGCTCCGCATCATTTGGATGCAGTGCTTGCAAAGATGGAAGAGGCCGGTGTTCAGTTAAAGATTGATGGTACAACAATACATGTGCGAATGGATGATGCGCCAGAAGCTACAGACATGACAACCGCGGTCTATCCGGGTTTCCCAACGGATGTTCAAGCGCAATGGATTGCATTCATGCTTTGTGCCAAAGGAACAAGTCGCATCACCGATACCATTTACCATACACGATTTCATCATGTGCCTGAACTTCAGCGTTTGGGTGCGCACATTGAAATGGCGGAGAACTCCGCAATCGTTTTTGGCGGACATCCCCTCACAGGTGCAACGGTGATGTCATCTGATTTGCGTGCAAGTGCATCACTGCTGATTTCCGCATTGATTGCCGATGGCATGAGCGAGGTATTGCGGGTATATCATATTGACAGAGGCTATGAGGACATAGAGAAGAAATTCGGACAACTTGGAGCCACGATAGAGCGTGTCAAAACCGAAGAGTATTAATATCTTCAGAATGTGCATGATGAGCATTCTCATGCTATTTGCATTGCAAATCATGCATGTGCATTCATTTGGCGCGGGAAGCACATCCCGCAAGAAGAAGACTGTCCGTTCTTCGAAATCCAACACCAAGAAAACTAGCAAACGCATCTCACAAAAAACGCATAGGCAACAGTCTTCATCAAGCAATGCTTTACAAGCAATCAAGCAAGATATTGAAAAAGCAAAACGGAAAGTCGGGGAATTGGAATTGCAGGAAAAAACTGCTTTGAAGGGATTGGCAAGAGCAAAAAAACAACAATTGATGGTAAAAGAGCATGTCGGGAAATTGATGGGTGAAGTAAGGGAATTGCAGGACACACTCGAAACAATCCGTAGAAATGAAGCAAGCATTCAGCAAAAGTTGAATATGTCTCGCATTGCATATTCGAGAATTGCAAAAAAGTATCAATCATTGATGCAAAAACATGCGCCCGACATCGCGGTTTCACCGGATTTGCTTTCGGGTATTGCGCAATTACCGGACCAATCAAGCATCAATAGACTGCCTTCCTACATGAAACAGATGCATGTAAAACTCTCCATTCAATTGCGCGAAATGCAATCTTTGCAGGGTGCATTGACCATGCAACAGGAACAACTTTCTATCCATACTTCTCGGCAGGAAAGACTTTTGCGTGAATCAGAATATGAACAACACAATATTCGTAACATTCTCGCAGATCAAAAGAAGAAACTCGAAACCGTGAGAGCCGGAAAAGAAGAGATGTTGAAACTCATCGCAAAAAAAGAGCAAAGCGAAAGGCAATTAGCCGGAATGATATCGTCGATGGTGAAGAATGATATTGCACCGAGAGAAGCAAAAAGTAATTCAGTGAAATCCGAAAAACATATTGAGCAAAAAGTCAAATATCAGAACTCAAAGGTGGAAAACAAGGTATTGACATCACGCATCGAAACAACTTCTCAAAAAGAAAAACTCACGAGTGTTCAAGAGCGTGTTCCTGAGATTCATCAATCCAATGACAATACCCGTGTGGAATCTATTGCGGGTTCATTCTCGGGTGGTTTCAGATGGCCATCATCGGCAAAGAGAATTTTGAGGGGATTTGGTCAATACAGAAATTCCGTAACCAATACCGTGATGGACAATCCGGGATTGGACATTGCATGTCAGTCAGGAAGTTCGGCAATGTGTGCGGCTCCCGGAACGGTGTCTCTCGTTCATTGGCTTCCCGGTTATAATTCCATGGTCATTGTGGATCATGGGAATTCATATCGTACCGTCTATGCAAATTTGGCATCAATTTCAGTGAAGAAGGGTCAGAAAATAGATGCCGGTGGATTAATCGGAAGAACTACACAATCTGTTGACGGGGAATTCTTGCATTTTGAAATATGGAAGGGCAAGCAAAGAATGAATCCCATGGCATATCTCCGCTGAATGTTCCAAAGGATACCCCTTCAAGCCATGATGATTTTGTATTTTCGCAAATAGATTCGGCTTGAACTCACATGAAAAGATTCACTTCATTATCGCTCTGGCGATCGCTCACAAAATGGCAGATCAAGGTTCTACTGGCTACCTTTGCATTTGCCATGGTGGTGAGTGTATTGCTGTATACTCAGCAATTGGCGAATGAACTCATTCAGCGTGAAAAGCGTATCGTGACATTCTATGCAGATATCTACAAGCATTATTTGTCTGATGTGAACAAGAATGCCGACGACTTTTTATTTCTCCTAGATCGCATTGTACCTTCCATTTCCTTCCCCGTGATTTTCACCGATGCGGAGGGAAATCCGAATCGTCCTTTTTCTGAATACACATTGAACATCGATATCGATACTTCACTTGCTCCTTTGAGAGTGAAGGAACAGGAAAAAAAATTGGTGGATTTACTCAGAACGATGAGTGAAACATATCCTCCGATATTGATAAAAGATGCCGATGGGTTGGTTCTTGGAAAAATCTATTATACTAATTCCGCACTTATACGGCAGATGCAATTATTGCCATATATCGAAATCATCATTGTTTCCGCATTCATTCTCATTGGATATATCGCATTCAGTTATGTGCGGAGAACCGAAGAGTCCAATGTGTGGGTTGGTATGGCAAAAGAGGCGTCTCATCTATTGGGGACTCCGATTTCCAGTTTATTGGGTTGGCTAGAAATTCTTCGTTTAAACAATGATGATCCTTCTTCCGTACAAGAAACAGCCAAAGAAATGGAGAATGATTTGCATCGATTGAACACTATTGCAAATCGCTTTTCCAAAATTGGTTCCGAGCCCACGAAGCGTCGTGAAAACATTTCCGAAATCGTCGAGAAAGTTTGTTCCTATATGGAAAAGCGAGTACCACATTTAGGAAAAAAAGTCATCATTGAACGCAATTTGGAAGATGACATATATGTGCTCGCAAATGGGGAACTTTTGGAATGGGTGATTGAAAATGTGGTGAAGAATGGAGTGGAATCCATTGATGCTCAATCCGGTGTGATCACTGTGAATCTTGTCAAACATCCAAAGGGAAAAGTGATCATCACTTTGAAAGACAATGGAAAAGGAATGTCGAATCCGGTACGAAGAAGAATTTTCGAACCGGGATTCACAACAAAAAAACGAGGCTGGGGTCTTGGACTTTCCTTGTCAAAGCGCATCGTTGAGCGCTACCATGGAGGAAAAATCTTTGTGAAAGATTCCGTGATCGGCAAAGGAACAACATTCGTGATTGAACTTCCGGTGATTGCATGATGCGCATATTGTTTCTTCTATGCTTTTTGTTGACATTCAGTCTTGAGTCTGCGGAATCAATCATACTGAAATTTCAATCGAATTCTCCTGAATTTCAACAATGGAAATCGAATGCAAGAGTCGGAGTGATACCTGCTTTGGAAGCAGTGATTGGCATGCATGACAGCAAGCCATATCTTCGAGATGCACTCATTGCAATGCTGAAGAAAACAAAGAATGAACAGATGCTCGCCATGCAGGTTCATCCATTGGAACGAATTGCGATCATCACAGTACTTACAGACATACCATTAAAAAAAGCTCTTGCCGGCTTGAATGCTTTGTCATTCGTGGA